>USQP01000192.1 GCA_900556945.1 uncultured Clostridium sp. | reverse complement strand
TTCTAGCTTCGTCGGCAGCGTCAGATGTGTATAAGAGACAGAAATAAAACAGAGACTATGGAAACATAGTCTTATTTTATAGGTGAAATTATGTTTAATATAGAAGAAGAACTAAAAAAATTACCAGATAAACCAGGTGTCTATGTCATGAGAGATAAAGATGACACGATTATTTATGTTGGGAAAGCAGTTTCTTTGAGAAATAGAGTAAGGCAATATTTTAGAAAAAACAATAAAACTGCTAGAATAGAAAAGATGGTTAGTTTAATTGATCATTTTGAATATATCGTAGTGGATAATGAAGCGGAAGCTTTGATTTTAGAATGTAATTTAATTAAGAAGAATCGACCTAAATTTAATGTTTTATTAAAGGACGACAAAACCTATCCTTATATTAAGATTGACGTGAAATCAAATTATCCAGGGGTTTTTATAACGAGAAGGGTAATTAATGATGGTTCGAGATATTTTGGCCCATATGCCAATCCAGGAGCTGCTAAAGAGATGATTGATTTCATCAAGCAAAAATATAGAATACGTCAATGTAGAACTTTGAAGGAGAGAGAAAGACCTTGTTTGAATTATCATATTCATCGTTGTTTGGCACCTTGTATGGGATATGTAAAACCAGAAGAATATAGGAAGCAAATAGATGAGATTATTGATTTATTAGAAGGAAAGACCGATAAGATAATAAAAGAACTAGAAAATCAGATGAAAGAAGCTTCTAAGAAATTAGAGTTTGAAAATGCTGCTAATATAAGAGATCGAATTCAGGCAATTGAAAGAGTGTCAGAAAAACAAAAAGTATCGAATATTTCAGAAAATAATATTGATGTCATTGGAATTGCAAGATCTGAGTTACAAATATGCATGGAAATCTTTTTTGTTCGTGGTAGTAAAATGATTGGAAGAGAGCATTATTTTTATACAGATTTAAAAGATATGGAAGATAAAGAAATTTTATCTGGATTTATCAAACAATATTATTTAGATAATCCCAATATTCCAAATAAAATAATGATAAGAGAGGAAATAGAAGATAGAGAAGCGATTGAGAAGTGGTTATCCACAATTTTGGATAAAAAAGTGGAAATTAAAAGTCCAAAAAAAGGAGAAAAGCTTCGCTTTGTAGAAATGGCAGAAAATAATGCAAAAGTCACATTAGAAAATAAAGAAAAAGATAAAAGTGAGATTTTATTAGAACTAAAAGAAGTATTAGCATTAAATAAATTACCCAGAAAAATTGAAACTTATGATATTTCAAATATAGCTGGAGAATATATGGTAGCAGGTATGTGTGTGATGCAAGACGGAGTTATAAAAAAGAATTTATCAAGAAGATTTAAGATTAAAACTGTATACGAGCAAGATGATCCTAAGTGTATGGAAGAAGTAATAACTAGAAGATTAAAACATTCTATAGAAAATCCAAAAGGTGGATTTGGAAGCTTACCAGATGTGATTTTTGCCGATGGAGGAATTACACAGATACGAGCAACAAAAAAAGCGATTGAAAAATATAGCTTAGATATACCAGTGTTTGGTATGGTAAAAAATGATAAGCATCAAACAAGAGCTTTAATGGATGAAAATAGAAAAGAGTTAGAAATATCACAAAATTTAATGAATTTGATAACGCATTTTCAAGATACCGTACACGATACAGCCATTACATATCATAGAAAATTACGCAATAAATCAGTTATTAAATCTGAGCTAGATGAAATAAAAGGAATTGGAAAAGTAAAGAAACAGGCTTTATTAAAAGAATTTGGTAGTGTGGAAAAGATAAAGCAAGCTAGTGTGGATGAATTGATGAAGGTAAAAGGTATTAATGAAGAAATAGCTAAAAAACTAAAAAGAATATGAATGATAAGAGTCCCTACATCTATAATGTAGGGACTCTTTCAAATGAGTGAATTTTCTCGCCCTTGAAAATTACTCTTCCTTATTATTGTTATTGTTGTTTTTTCTCCATGATAACGAGAAATTACAATTGATTAACAAAATGAGAATATATGTGATCAACAAAATTACCAAGATAATAATGCAGTTGGTAGTTTGTACAATTAACCAGGCTGACAATGCACTTAATGCAAGATCAATAATTAGATCTCCAAGCTGGATTTTGTGATATACATATAGTTCACTCAGAAGAGAGATACTAGAGATGAGGAAAAAGGAATTTCCCCATAAATACTCATTATTCTCTCCCACAAACAAGGGTAAAACCGTTATCATTAGGAGTATAGTAATACCGGTTGATATTACTGAATGAAACGCTTTGAAACGTTTTGCAATTCTTGGAAGTATAATAGAAAATATTCCAGGTACAATTGCAATGAGTGGTAAAGACCACGACTTATTAATAACATCAAATGATGTTATTAAATACCATGTAATTGCAATAGTTGCAATTACAGTGAGCATTGTGGGTAGAAGTGAATCCACAAAGTGATTCATCTTCTTTGTTCTTTTGGTTGACTTCATGATGTAAAACCCTCTTTTTATTATATTTTTTTGACAGTGGGCGTACTGTCATCGTTTGGTTGAATATTTCAACCGTTAAGTATATTATAGCATATAACAAATAAAAAATCAAATTTTATATATAAGTATAAAAAG
>USQP01000191.1 GCA_900556945.1 uncultured Clostridium sp. | reverse complement strand
GCAGCGTCAGATGTGTATAAGAGACAGTCCAGAAAAAATGAATCAGGAAATGATGAATTTATATAAATCTGAGAATATGAGTCCGTTTAGTGGTTGCTTAACGGCGATTATTCAAATGTTATTATTATTATCGATTTTTTACTTAGTAAGAAGTCCAATAACATTTATGGAAAAAGTACCACAAGAAAGCATAGATACTTATGTACAACAATTAAAAGAAGAAGGAAAAACGGTAAGTAATGTATATCCAGAAATTGATTTGATAAGGGAAGCTGATTGGTTAAAAGAAAAGAATCCAGAAGATTCAAATGTTGATAAATTAAAGATACAAATGAATTTCTTAGGATTAGATTTAAGTAAAATACCTCAGCAAAATATGGCAGATTACACGGTTTATATTATTCCATTGTTGTATATTTTATCATCCTTTGTATCAATTAAAATGACAACATCAATGCAACAAAAGAAAGATAAAGAAAAAGAGGAAACTAAAATTGATGGAACAACCGGAAAAGAAATCGTGACAGAGGAAGAAAATAATGAGATGGATACAGTAATGCAAACGAATAAAATGATGTCTTGGATGATGCCAATTATGTCTATTTCCATAGCATTTGTAGCACCGTTAGGTCTAGCATTATATTGGTTAATGAGTAATATCCTAATGATTGTTGAAAGATTAATTTTAAATAAATTTGTAAAAGCTTAAGGAGGTACCGGAAATGTCAAAAAGTATTATTTCCGAAGGTAAAACTACAAATGAAGCAATAGAAAACGGATTAAAACAATTAAATGTTTCTAAAAAAATGGTAGATATAAAAGTGTTAGAAAATGAAGAAAAAAGAAGCTTTTTTAGTATTTTAGCACCTAGAGTTGTGAAAGTAGAATTAACATTAAAAGAAGAAAAAACTAGAGAAATAAAATCAAAAAAAGAAATTGTTTTATCATTAGAAGAACAAAACAAAGCAATAGAGAATATAGAACAATTTTTAAAAGAATTAAAAAATGCTTTACCAGAAGATACAAAATACAAGATAGAAAAAAGTGAAAGATATATTAATGTTACTCTAAACAGTAAAAATCTAGGATTTCTAATTGGATATAGAGGGGAAACATTATATGCCATGCAAAACATCTTGTCATCTATAGCTGGAAAAAATATTCAGAATAAAGTAAGAGTAATACTAGATATAGAGGGATATAAAGAAAAAAGAGAGAAAACCTTAGAAGATTTAGCAGAAAAAGTAGCAAAAACTGTAATAAAAACAAAGAAATCTGTTAAATTAGAACCAATGCAAGCATATGAAAGAAAAATTATTCATAGTAAATTACAACAGAATGATAAAGTAGAAACAACTAGTATTGGTGAAGAACCAAATAGAAGAATAGTGGTTTCATTAAAAAATAAATAATATAGGATAAAATCGGAGGTCAAAGGTCGGATTTTACAATAATTTTGTAAATTCTAGCTTTGACTTTTTTTATATAGGGAGGAAGAAATGAGTACAATAGCGTCGATATCTACGGCTCCTCGGTATTGGAGGAATAGGAATCATTCGAATGAGTGGAGAAAATTGTTTTGAAATATTAGAAAAAATATTTGCTCCAAAGAAAGAACAAAAAATAAGTGAAATAAAGGGATATACCATTAAATATGGTAATATTATGGATCATACAGAAATTATAGATGAAGTGTTAGTATCTTATTTTAAAGCTCCAAAAAGTTATACGACAGAGAATATGTGTGAGATTAACTCCCATGGTGGCAACATTGTGGTAAAAAGAATATTAGAACTATGTCTTAAAAATGGAGCTGATTTAGCTGAGCCAGGAGAATTTACAAAAAGAGCTTTTTTGAATGGAAGAATCGATTTAGTACAGGCTGAATCTGTTATTGATGTGATAAATGCAAAGTCAGAAAAAGAGGCAAAAGCGGGAATGAAACAATTAGAAGGAGTTTTATCAAAAGAAATAACTGACATCAAACAAGAGATCATGAATGTAATGGTTAATATAGAAGTAGCAATCGATTATCCAGAGTATGATGTAGAGGATGTAACAAACAATCAAATAATGAATATGTTAGACAATGTCCAAGAGAAACTAATGAGACTAGAAAAAACATTTGATAATGGAAAGATAGTAAAAGAAGGAATAAAAACGGCAATTATAGGTAGACCTAATGCTGGAAAGTCATCACTTTTAAATGCTATTTTAAGAGAAGATAGAGCAATTGTCACAGAATATGAAGGAACGACAAGAGATACCATAGAGGAATTTGTAACGATAAACGGGATTCCATTAAAGCTTATTGATACAGCTGGAATTAGAAATGCAAAAGATGAAGTAGAAAAGATAGGAATAGCAAAATCTAGGGAAATAGCAAATTCGGCAGATTTAGTCATAGCTATATTCGATGCTTCAAAAAAGTTGGAAGAGGAAGATATAGAGATATTAGAGTTAGCTAAAAATAAAAAATCAATTATTATTTTGAACAAAATTGACTTGGAATCTAAAATAAATGATAACGATAAAAGATTGAGAGAAGCAAGTGATTGTATCATTAAAATTTCTGCATTAAACCATACAGGATTAGATCTGTCTCTTATACACATCTGACGCTGCCGACGAAGCTAGAAG
>USQP01000190.1 GCA_900556945.1 uncultured Clostridium sp. | reverse complement strand
TTCTAGCTTCGTCGGCAGCGTCAGATGTGTATAAGAGACAGTCTATATTCTATATAATCATATCATTAGAGAAAAATATAAAAAAGTGAATAAAACTAATTATAATATAAGAAAAAATATGAAAAATATTCAAAAACAGTGAACAAAATTAACACTTTTTCCAAAAAAACCATTGCATTAAAAAAGGAGTTTTTGTATAATACTAGTGTAAAAAAAATAAAAAAATACGAAGGAGAAGAAAAAAGATGAAAAATGTACAAAAACAAACAAAAGGAATCACATTAATTGCACTAGTAATCACAATTATTGTACTTTTAATTTTAGCAGGAGTGGCAATAGCAACATTAACAGGAGAAAATGGAATATTGACCCAAGCAGAAAATGCAAAAACAAAAACAGAAAAAGCAACAGAAGAAGAAAGAATTGCAATGGCAGTATTAGCCGATCAAACAAATAATTTAGGGGAAGGGATTACTGTAAAAGGACTACAAGATGAACTAGGTAGTGATGCAACGGTAGAAGACTTACAAGATGGTAGATTTAAGATTACGTTTGATTCGGGGAGATATTATATTATAGATGGAAATGGTAATATAATAGAAGCTTATGATCCAAAAGATAATAAGGCGACAACAGAAGAAGTGGCAGAAGCAACAGAGTGGACAAAATTAAATAGAGTATCAAAATCAGGAGGATATAACTCAAGTAAAGGAGTGAATGCTCCAAAACTAGGAAGTGAATTAACAGCAGTAACCCTAACAGATGATTTAAGTAGTTATACATCAAATGGAACATGGTATGATTATGCAAAGCAAAGTGGAACAACGGAAAGTGGAGGAACATCCAAATGGGCAAATGCAGTAACAACAGGTGAAGATGGAAAAGTAACAGGATACTATGTATGGATACCAAGATATGCTTATAAAATAACAAGTGGATACCAAAGCAATAGTACAGGAACGATAGAAGTAAAATTTTTAAAGGGAACTACGAATGAATTTGCAGATGGAACAGGAACAGCAGAGACAGATCCAAGTAAAATAACCTATACAGATGGAGTACAAGACCAATGGTTAGTACACCCAGCTTTTACATCAAGTGCAGAAAATGGTGGAGGATTTGGAGAAATTACAGGAATATGGGTTGCTAAATATGAAATAAGTGCTTATATAGATGCAAGCAGTACGTCTACGAGGGTTATATCTAGTACAACAGCAGAGCAACAGATAAAATTAAGAGTATTGCCAGGCGTACAAAGCTCAAGTATAGAAAACATAGGAAGAATGTATACATTAGCCTATAATATGAATCGAAATGCAGAAAGTCATATGCTAAAAAATAGTGAATGGGGAGCAGTAGCATACTTAGCACATAGCCAATATGGAAGAAATGGAACAGAAGTGACCATAAATAATACTTGGTATGCATCGCAAGATTCAGCTTCGACTGGTAATGATACATATACAGGAGGCTCAAATCAAGCAAACGGATATCTAAATAATGGATTACAAAGTACCACAGGAAATGCTTATGGAATCTATGATTTAAACGGAGGAAGATGGGAATATGTAGCTTCTTACATTAATAATGGAAGTAGCAGTTTAGCAGACTATGGAACAGATATGACTAGTAGTGATATAGCAACAAGTACAAAATATAAAACGGTTTATAAAAGTTCAACATCTGATACTGGAAATAGTTGGTCTTCTAGTATTCAATCTGCAAATTATGATTTAGCAGTAGGAATGAAAGGTGATGCAATATATGAGACATCATCAAGCTACAGCGGAACAACTTCTTGGAATGGAGACTACTCGAACTTTCCGTATGCCTACTATCCGTTCTTCGTACGTGGTGGTGATGCTGACAATGGTTCGATTGCGGGATTGTTCTATTTCTACTACGACAATGGCAACGCCTACAGTGACATGAGCTTTCGCTCGTGCTTAGTGCTTGTTTAGTCCGACTTTAATACCTGAACTTTGTCCCCTTTTTATTCGGCACAGAATAGAAAAGGTAGAATAATAAAATACGGGCATGAAATAAAATAGATATATCTAATAATATTTAGGTGCGTAAGCACCTAAAATTATAAAAAATATATAGGGATTAAACTGTAACTACTCGAACTTTCCGTATGCCAACAATCCGTTCTTCAAACGTGGTGGTAATGCTAACAATGGTTCGAATGCGGGATTGTTCTATTTCAACAACAACAATGGCAACGCCAACAATAACATGAGCTTTCGCTCGTGCTTAGTGCTTGTTTAGTCCGACTTCGATACACAAAGAATTTACGGAATTCTAATCTAGATGGGTAGAGCTTTAAGGAGGCTACCGAGAGATTTGTATCAAAGAAGTTTAATTCCTTTGGCATAAACAAGTACATATCATAGTAAAATGAAAAATATGTGTATGTAAAATTAGATTTTATGTCATAAACACATAAACAGTAGAATTTGTTCAAGTAGCGATTGCGAAAGTCCAAAACTATGACAAAAAGGGAAAACGAGGTTTTCCCTTTTTTGATAAAGGAGAAATATAAAAATGGAAGGTAAAGAAAATACAAATTTAAAAATATATCAAAAATATTTAGAATTAATTTATTATACAAATGACATTGTAAGAAAATATCCAAAATCTGAAACTTTTTGTTTAGTAAAAGAAATAAAAAATTCTACTTATTCG
>USQP01000189.1 GCA_900556945.1 uncultured Clostridium sp. | reverse complement strand
ATAATTAATATATATTAACTAACAGATGGACAAGATTTAAATATTAATATAGAGGTTTATGGATGGAATGGATAAAGAAGAATAAAAAAAATATAATATTGTGCTTGATATTTCTATTAGGGTTTGCCATAAGATTGATTGCAATCGATCAATATCCACAAGGATTAAATGTTGATGAAGCTTCTGCTGGATATGAGGCATATTCTATATTAAATTATGGCATGGATAGGAATGGGAATCGATTACCAGTATTTTTAGTAGCATGGGGAAGTGGACAAAATGCTTTGTACAGTTATATTTTAATACCTTTTATAAAAATATTGGGATTAAGTATCTTTTCTATTAGATTACCAATGGCTTTAATAGGTTGTATTTCTTTAATTATAATGTATAAAATGCTAAAAAATATAGCAGATGAAAAAACAGCCATCATAGGAACAGGTTTTTTTGCCATATGCCCATGGCACATCATGAAAAGTAGATGGGGATTAGAGTCTAATCTATTTCCTGACATTATATTATTATCAGTATATACACTAATATGTGCACGAAAAAGTAACAAGAATTATTTACTATATTTAGCTTTTGCAATTGCTGGGACATCTGCTTATGCGTATGGAACTTCTTATTTTTTCTTACCGATATTTATTGTTCCTATGTTAATCTATTTTATTAAGAAAAAAGAAATAACAATAAAGCAAGCTATCATTTCATTAGGAGTTGTATGTATTGTTTCACTACCAATTATTATATTTGTAATCATTAATAAATTTGATTTACCACAAATAAGCTTGCCGTTTGTAACAATTCCTAGAATATATGAAAACAGATTCGAAGAATTATCTTCTATCTTTTCAACTGATTTCATCAAAAATAGTTTGATAAATTTTAAAGATTCAATAAAAATGCTGATTACACAAAATGATGGACTTCCATGGAATTCGGTTCAAGGTTATGGGATAATCTATCCATTTTCCATTTTATTTGTTATAATAGGAATATATCAATCTTTTAAAAAGAAAAAAGGATATAATACGATAATAAACTTTTGGTTTATATCTGCCTTTTTATTGCTCTTTGTGTGTGAACCTAATATAAATAGGTGCAACATTATTATTATACCTATGATTTATTATGCTATTGTTGGAATATGCAAAGTAATAGAAAAAAATAAAATTTTAGAGACAATTATAATAGCATTTTATCTAGTAGAATTCGTATTATTTAGTTATGAATATAGAAGCATGGATTACAGTAAATATTCAACCTTTCAAGATAATATAGAAGAAGTTATAGACTATGTAGAAAAAGCAAAAGTGGATAATATATATATGGAATATTCATTTAAAGAACCTTATATTTATGTATTATTTTATGCTAAGAAAGATGTAAATGAATTTATAAATACGGTAGAATATTTTAATCAAGAAAGATATGGTTTTGATAATGTAAAATCATTTGGAAAATACAAATTCTATTTACCACAGAATATAGATAAAAATGAAAATGCAGGATATATTGTACCAATTAATGAAGAAATAAATATAGAAAATGAGAAATTTAAGATTACAGAATTTAAAGAATTTAAAGTGATAGAGAAAGTAGAGGAAGAATAAAATGAAACTTTTATTGCATACTTGTTGTGCACCATGTAGTGTGTATTGTATTGATAGTTTAAGAGAAGAAAATATAGAACCAACTATATATTGGTTTAATCCAAATATTCATCCTTATATGGAATACAAGGCAAGGAGAGATTGCTTAAAAGAATATACGAAATCAATAAACGTAAATGCGATATTTGAGGAAAATTATGGGCTGAGAGATTTTTGTAGAAATGTTGTAGATGATTTAGACAACAGATGTAAAAATTATTGCTATCTAGTTCGTTTAGAGCAAACGGCAAAATATGCAAAAGAAAATGGCTATGATGCTTTTTCTACTACATTGTTAGTTAGTCCTTATCAAAATCATGAAGCTTTAATTGAAGTGGCAAATAAAATGGCTAAGAAGTATGGCGTGAAATTTGTATATAGAGATTTTAGAGTTGGCTTTAGGCAAGGACAAGTAAAAGCAAGAGAACTTGGCTTGTATATGCAGAAATATTGCGGCTGTGTGTTTTCGGAAGAGATGAGATATAATAACCACAATGTTGTAAAAACCAGTAATACCAACGGTTACGAGATACCAAAAAAACCTAGAATGCAGGTTAAAAAAATAGAAAATAAAGAGGATTATATTGATTTACTTTTAGAGGCAGATCCTTCAAAAGATATGGTAGCAAAGTATTTGCAGGATTCTGATGTATATGCACTAAAAAAAGAAGATGAAATAATTTGCATTGCAGCAATTTTGCCTATTTCTAGAAAAACACTAGAATTAAAAAATATAGTTACAAAAGAAGAATATAGAGGAAAAGGTTATGCAAAGATATTATTGAAATCCTTATGCGGTAACTATAAACAGAAATATGACAAGATGTTGGTAGGAACAACAGAAAATAATATTCCATTCTATGTTAAACAAGGCTTTGATAAATACGAAAAAACAATAAAGAACTTTTTTGTAGATAATTATGATAAAGAAATAAAAGATGGAAATCTAGTTTGTACGGATATGATTTATTACTCAAAGGTTTTAAAAATAAAGAGGAAATAGTAATTTTAAAGTGAGGTATAAAGAAAAAATGAAAAAAGAGATTAAAGATGATATAAAA
>USQP01000188.1 GCA_900556945.1 uncultured Clostridium sp. | reverse complement strand
GAGACAGAAATTATATTATAAAAAATAGAAAAAAGAAATAGATATGAAAAAAGTTTGCAATTTTCTTAACTAGTTTTTTATAAGAGTAGCAAGTGTTTGAGAAATATAAGTTAAGAAAGCGAAAAAAAGTTTGAAAAAAGTATTGACAAAAAACAAAATTGAATGTAAAATAGAAACAACAAAAGCGAACAATAATTCGAGGAACGAAAATTTGATGCAAATAAAAATAAGGAGTGATAAAAATGAATTTAGTAAAAAGAAAGATAAATGTTAAAACTGAGGCAAACAACAGCATTGAACGACATCCAGTTCCTGTATTAGGAATCGATTATAAGGTAAAAATAATTTATAAAAATATAAAGATTACCGAACTAGATGTTGAAAATAAAACCATAAAAATATCACTTCCAAATCGCTATAAAAAAATGGATAATAAAAAAATATTAGATTTAGCAATTGATAAAATGTATGAACAAATAGCCAAAGTGGAAATAGAAAGAGCCATGGAAAAAACAAGAATTATGGTGGGATTTGCACCAGAAGAATATGAAATAAGAAAAATGAAAACTTTAGGAAAGTGCGGAAACAATAAAATTACGATTCATCCAGAAATTGTTAAGTATAATCGTAAGGTAATTGATTATGTGGTACTTCACCAATATTGTCATTTAAAACATAAAAATCATACAAAAGCATTTTTTAAAATGTTAGAAGAATACTTACCAGATTATAAAAAATGTGAAGAAATTTTATTGAATATATAAACAAGGAGCTAAAATTAGTTTCCTTTTTTATATTCTAGAAGTTTCTAAAGTTAAAAAAGTTTAGCTAGACAAAAGCCATAAAATATGATAATATAAATATGCTTAATATTAGGGTATCGCCAAGCTGCTATGGATGTTCAAAGCTTCAGCTGAGTTACAGCCTCAGTATGCGGTAATATTTTAGTAATTTTATATTGGGGTATCGCCAAGCGGTAAGGCATCGGACTCTGACTCCGACATGCGTAGGTTCGAATCCTACTACCCCAGCCATAAAATGTAAAAGCTTAAATCGTTTCAAAGGAAACGATTTTCTTTTTCAATCGTTCATTTTTGAAAAAGAATGTAACAGGAGGGAAAAATAATATGGATGAAACAAAATTTAAATTATTTATATCTGAGTTCACAAAAAAATATCCTCAATTTTCTAATCAAGAAGAATTAAATTATATTTTTGCAGGTTCTTTTGCGTTAAATTGTTATCATTATGCAGATAGTGAAATTGAAATTATGAATAAAAAAGATGAAGAAGGATTTATAGTGCAACGAACAGCTGAAATTTCAGATTATAATAAAAAGATTTTAGAACAGAGAATAAGAACTGCAGGAGATATTGATATGATTCTTTTATCAAAAGAATATGAAGAATTAGCAAGTAGGTTTCAGATAAACTTTGATATATCTGATTATAAGGAATTATTTTCAGAAATGCAAATGAATTATGGAAAAGAGGACTATAAAGAAAGTATAAAAATAGATGTGGTAAAATTAGAAAAGGACAATTCTACTAAGGTAAAAATTGGTGATGAATTTTATATATTGGAATCTCCCAAAAACCTATTAGCTACTAAGATAATTTATACAATAAGGCAATTGCAGCAAAGAATTGGTGGAGAAGAGAAAACTAAGAATAGTCTGAAAGACTTATATTGTTTACTACAATTATCTACCCAACTATATTCACAAGAAGAGATTCAAAATTCATTTGTAACAGAAATTGAAAATGTAATAAAACTACATGAAAGAGAAGGAATAGCACTTGATTATTTTACTCGAAATATAGGACTATTAAAAGATGAGATGCGTAAATATTGTGCTGATAAATTACAAGGAGTGGAAGAATTATTAGAACAGGCTATTTCAAGGTATCGTAAAAAAACAGAAATACCATATCAACCAAGCTATGAAGAAAAATAATTATATTTGAAGTTTTTATAAAAAAAGAACAACACCTTCTAAAATAGAAGGTGTTGATTGCAGAAGAATTAGTTTGTTTTGTGTTTATGTTCACGTATTTTGCGAGTGCGAAGTTCGTGTGTCAAAACATCGACAACTTGCTGAAGGTTATCACGAAATTCTTTCAATTCTTCTGTACTCATTGAAGAAGTGTCAATTTCGACACTATTTTCTAAAAATTTTGCCATGGGTAATCCCTCCTAAAGATGATATATATATTATAACATTTTTACTAGGTTTTATCAAATTAAGGAAAATAAAAACCATAAATCATTAAAACAAACTTTACAAAAAACTTTCATTTAGATATAATATGAATGAATAAATGAAAGTTTTATATTATTATTTTTAATAGTATTTTGGGGGAAAACGAATGAGAAGTTTAAGAGAGAATGGAAAAGGGATTACACTTGTATCATTAGTAATAACCATTGTAGTGTTATTAATATTGGCTTCTATTGCTACTTATACTGGCATTGAGGTAATCAAATCTTCTAGATTAACAACATTTACAACAGAGATGAAGATTATGCAAACGCAAGTTAATAAGCTTTATCAAGAGATGAAAGACGGAGATACTACTATAAAAGAATTGGGAAAAGAAATATCAAAAATAGATCAGACTCAGGTAAATAACGTATTTAAGGCAGTTGGGATTATATCAATAGAAGAAAGAGAGAAATATAGATATTTTGATCAAGATATCATCTGTCTCTTATACA
>USQP01000187.1 GCA_900556945.1 uncultured Clostridium sp. | reverse complement strand
CGAGATTACTACGCGTCTCGTGGGCTCGGAGATGTCTATAAGAGACAGATCTATATCTGGTGTCAAAGTTTCAATACTTACTACTTTTCCTCCATCATTTGTTCTCATTAATGTGACCCCTTGTGTTGATCTTCCTAATATACTAATATCTTTTACATTAATTCTAATAATCGTACCTGTATCTGTTATTAACATTACATCATCTTCTTCTGTTGCAATTCTTACTCCTACGATTTTTCCGGTCTTTGGTGTAATTTTATAAGTAATTACTCCTCTTCCTCCTCTTTTTTGTACTCTATATTCATCAAGTTCCGTTCTTTTCCCAAATCCGTTTTCAGTAATAGCAAGCAATGTTGCTCTTCCACCGACAATTACAGATTCCATTCCAATTACTTCGTCATCATCATCTAGTCGAATTCCAATCACTCCTTGTGCTACTCTACCAATTGGTCTAACATCCTTTTCATCAAAAGTAATACATAAACCATTTCTTGTAACTAACACTACATTATCTTCTCCATCTGTTAGTCGAACTCCAATTAATTCATCTTCATCTTTTAAAGTGATTCCCTGTAACCCGTTTTTTCTTGTTGTATCATATTCTTTTAAAGACGTTTTCTTAATTAAACCATTTTTAGTTGCCATAAGTAAATATTTTCCATCAGCAAAATTTTGGATTGGTATAACTGCAGATACTTTTTCGCCTGGGTCTAAACTTAATAAATTAACAATTGCCGTACCTCTTGCTGTCCTTCCTGCTTCTGGTATCTCATATCCTCTTAATTTATAAAGTTTTCCTTTGTTAGTGAAAAATAATATCATATCATGGGTAGAAGTAGTAAATATTTGTTTTACAAAATCACCTTCACGAGTAGCAATTCCTGTTATTCCTTTTCCGCCTCTTTTTTGACTTCTATAGGTATCAATTGGCATTCTCTTAACATATCCCAAATGAGTTAAAGCTACTACACATTGTTCCTCTTTAATTAAATCTTCTAAATCAATTTCGCCTTCTGCAGCAACTATTTTAGTTTTTCTCTCATCACCAAATTTTTCTTTTATTTCAAGTAATTCTTCTTTGATAATATCAAAAACTAATTTTTCACTATTTAGAATTGCTCTTAAATGTTCAATTAAATCCATTAATTGATTATATTCTTCTTCAATTTTTTCACGTTGCAAACCTGACAATGTTTTTAATCTCATGTCTAAAATTGCCTGTGCCTGTATGTCTGAAAGACCAAATCTTTCCATTAATCTTTCTTTTGGATCGTCATAGGATGCACGAATAATTTGAATTACTTCATCTATATAATCTAATGCAATTTTTAATCCTTCTAATATGTGAGCCCTAGCTAATGCCTTATCTAAATCAAATTGTGTTCTTCTTAGAATTACTTCTTTTCTATGATCTATATAGCAATCTAAACATTGTCTTAATGTTAGTATTTTAGGTTCCCCATTTACTAACGCAAGCATGATAATACCAAAAGTTGTTTGCATTTGTGTATGTTTAAATAATTGATTTAATACTACTTGTGCATTAGCATCTCTTTTTAACTCGATTACAACTCTCACTCTATCAATTCTGTCAGATTCATCCCTACATTCAGAAATTCCTTCAACTTTCTTTTCTTTCGATAAATCTGATATTGTTTTTATTAAATTAGCTTTATTTACTTGATATGGTAAAGAAGAAACAATAATTCTTTGTCTATTTCCACTCATTTCTTCTATATTCGTCTCTGCTCTTAATGTTATTTTTCCTTTACCAGTTTTATAAGCTTGTTTAATTCCATCTATTCCTAGTATAATTCCTTCTGTTGGAAAATCCGGTCCTTTAATTACTTTCATTAAATCTTCATCTGTTACTTCGTCTTCATCAATAATTTTAATAATTCCATCAATTACTTCTGATAAGTTATGTGGTGGAATATTGGTTGCCATACCAACTGCAATTCCAGATGATCCATTAATTAAAAGTGCTGGTATTCTAGCAGGTAATACCGTAGGTTCCTGTAATCTATCATCATAGTTTGGCATAAAGTCTACGGTGTTTTTCTCAATATCTGTTAACATATATGCAGCAATTTTTGACATTCTTGCTTCCGTATACCTCATAGCAGCTGCTCCGTCACCATCAACAGAACCAAAATTTCCATGTCCATCAATTAACATATATCTCATTGAAAAGTCTTGGGCCAATCTTACCATAGCATCATAAACTGAACTATCTCCATGTGGATGGTATCTACCTAAAACAGAACCAACTGTGTTAGCACACTTTCTGTAGGGCTTATCTGCTGTGATTCCATCTTCATGCATCGCATAAAGAATTCTTCTATGTACTGGTTTTAAACCATCTCTAACATCTGGAAGCGCACGAGATACAATAACACTCATAGCATAATCTATATAAGCTGTTCTCATTTCTTTTTCAATGTCTCTTTCAATTATTTTTCCGTCATTTCTTTCTTGTGGTGTTTCTTCCATTTTTTTCCCTCTTTTCTTTGTTTTTCTACCTTTGTATTATACTAAAACGCTATAAATTTTGCAAGTAAAATACCCCAAAAATTACGAAAATTTCTAGGGAAATCTATGTTTTCTTAATGATAAAATTAATCTCTATCAAGTTCTTCTAATATATGATCCGACTCTTTTTCTGTTAAAGGTCCTGTTTTAATTTGATAAGGTCTATTATATCTGTCTCTTATACACATCTGACGCTGCCGACGAAGCTAGA
>USQP01000186.1 GCA_900556945.1 uncultured Clostridium sp. | reverse complement strand
CACTTCTAGCTTCGTCGGCAGCGTCAGATGTGTATAAGAGACAGATATAAACTTTTTAAGTTATATACCTAACATTGTCATATTTTCTGCTATCTCATCTGCTGATATATTGTCATCACATTTTTCCCATGTAGATTTATCCCATATTTCTAGTCTTGTTCCAACTCCAATGATAACTGCTTCCTTTTCTAGATTTGCTGCTATTCTTAAGTTGTTAGGAATTAGAAATCTTCCTTGCTTATCTACCTCACATTCAGTTGCTCCTGATAAGAAAAATCTTACAAAGTTTCTCGCATTTTTATCAGATAGAGGTAATGCTTTTAATTTTGTCTCGAAATTTAACCACTCATTTTGTGAAAACGCAAATAAACATCCATCTAAACCTTTTGTTACGATGAATTTTTCTCCCATATCTTGTCTTAACTTAGCTGGCATAATCATTCTTCCTTTTGCATCTAGAGAATGCTCGTATTCACCAATTAGCAATTATATTTCACCTCTTTCCACTTTTCTACCACTTCGTACCACTTTTCTCCACTTCAACTAAATTTTAATATAAGTTTTTATATTTTGCAAGCTTTTTTATGAATTTTTTTATATTTTTTAAAAAAAATTTATTTTTCTCTATTTGAGTCATGATTGATCCTGTATTTGTTAAGAACTTTTGATAGTATCCGCGCGTTTTTTTCTTATTAACAGTTCGTTTTATTTTAACTAACTACTTGCTATACTTTTTATAGTAATGTTCAAGGAGGAACTATATGAATGATATAGAAAAAAATTTAAGAAAAAATATTGGTAAAAAAATTAAATTAGCAAGAACAAAAGCAGAATATACACAAGAAGAATTAGCTGAGAAATTATCTTTATCAGCAAGATATGTCAGTCAACTTGAACGCGGAATAGCATTTGGAAGTGCAACAACCATAACCAATATTTGTAAAGCACTTAATATTACTTCTGATTTTTTATTCCAAGACTTAATTCAAAATGATTCACCTACTGTTAACGATTTAGTCGATCAAACTTTCTTAGAAAATTATTTGAAATTAGATGATTATAACAAACTGATAGTCAATGCTATTACAAGCGAACTCGCTAAATTTCAAAAAAATTATAATGCAAAAAGAGAAGCATAAAAATGCTTCTCTTTTAATTTATAGTAGTTCCAGTAGCTCCTGTTCCCACCACATTTTCTTGTAAAGAACGCCATGTATTACATCCAACAATTCCATCCGCTGTTAATCCCCTTGAACGTTGATAAGCAATTACTGCATTTTGAGTTGCGGGTCCAAAAATTCCATCTAAACCGTTAGTTCGATACCCTAATGTGTTTAAATCATCTTGCGCTATGCATACATAATTACTTAAACTGCCTCTTTTTATGGTCGGAAATCCACCTGATGAACAAGCAGGTTTTCCAAATCTTTTATCAAAATGTACCCAAGTAGGTGTTAAAGAAATTGGTTCCACATAGCTCCATACTCCCGAATTATTAGCTGAATTCCATAAAGCTGTTCTTCTAGATGCTGTCAAAGTTTGACCTACATCAAAAGCAACTCCTGCATAATGTTGACTCTGATTGCCATGCCCTCCTTCATATGGCCTTTTAAATGCAAAACCAACTGGTATCGGTCCACCAAATATATATCTTTGACTATTCCAACTTTGCATCGTTCGTTTGGTCGTCCATAAAATATTGCTTTTGCTTGAACCTCTAAATTCTCTTACTCGTAATGTACCGTTTGTATTATATGGCATTGCCTCTGCTTCGCCTCGATAGTACGTTTCCATACGGTCGGTATCATTGTTAAAAACTAAAATCTTTGCCACAATTATAATCCCCCTTTTAGTCTTTTCTTTTATTATATTATTATATGTTTGATTATAAATTTTGGTGTTCAAAAAAATATACTATAAAAAGCCCGATTTGAAATCAATCAAACTGGACTTCCTTATTTTTTGCTTAAACAGATTTTGCTTTTACAATTACTCTCATTTTACTATCATTCGTACACGTAATTAAAGTAATTTCTTTTCTACCATTTGTCAATTGCGATGTACAACTTAAATCTTCAGGATCTACCTCAAATTTATTATAAACAGAATATCTAAGTGTTTTTCCTGATGAATCCGTTATTTCTATTACATCACCATTTTCTAAGGTTGGTACTTTACTAAAAAATTTTGTGTTTCTATAATTATGACCTACAATACAAAAATTTCCTACTTGATTTGGATCTGCTCCCCAAAATTTCGTCGGTGAAATTTTGAGCAAAGCTTCTGTTTCTGCTTCTGAACCTGTCTCTCCGTTTAATATTGGATATTGCACATCTATCTTAGGAATATTGATCGTAGCAATTGTTGTATAATTATATCCATCACTGGTAGTTTCAACTTTTTGTTTGTTTACTACTGTCGAATTATTTTTGGATGTTCCATCAGTTGTATTAGGCGTTTGTTCACTTTCATCCAAAACAGCGATTAAAATGTTATTTTGGGCTATCGTTGTATCTTCCTTGTCTGTATTAAATTCACTCATAATCCCCTGAGATGTTTCCTCACTTTTATTTCTATCATATTCTGCATAAATACATAGAGAAACTAAAATGCACACCAATAAAACAGATAAAAAGAAATTGAATTTATAAACTTTCTTTTTTCTTTTTAACTCAGGTGTAATATACAATTTTTTTGTAATTAAAATCTGATTCATCTTATTCTCCCTATTATATCTGTCTCTTATACACATCTCCGAGCCCACGAG
>USQP01000185.1 GCA_900556945.1 uncultured Clostridium sp. | reverse complement strand
GAGGCATCCATTCTGATGCCTTATAAAAAGGGTACCCTCTAAATTGAGTATTAACTTAACTTTAGAAATTCATTACGAAATTTCTGAAAGATGTGATGTACATTTAAAAGGATTTATTTTCAATATAATAAATAAGAGTTTCCGATTACTCTACAGTTTTGATTCTGACTTTCAACACAAAATCCTTTTCTCAATATGACATGCCTAACAATTACAATGTACACTTTTTACGATTACCTAAGCCTCAAGACAGCAATATAGAAATTAATATATATATATTTATTTTATAAAAACGATATGAAAATAATTGTTGAAAACTCTACTTGGAATAATGTAGGTGATGGATGGTATCAATTTTCATTATACTTTATGTTGAAAGAATGTCTTCCCCAACATGAAGTTATACTAGGGGAAGGTCCTATAAAACGAGCATTCAGAATAACATCATCTAAACAAATGAAAAATGCACTAAACTGGATGGATTATCAAGCAGGAGATATCCACGTTTTCTCGGGCCCCTTGATTCCGACAATAGATACCGAGTATAAACATACGATCCAAGAAATAAAAAAAAGGAAAAAAGACTATGTTCTAATCAGTGCATCAGGTACAGGATTATCCAAATCTAGAGTTACAGAAATTGGTAATTTTTTCAAAAAATATCCACCACTATTTTTTTCTTCACGTGATGAAGAAAGTTTTAATAACTTTAGCCCATATATCAAAAATTCCTATAATGGGATATGCACAGCCTTTCTTGTAGATACGAACATTGATATACAATCCTATAAAATGGAAGAACCGTTTTTCATTAGCAGTTTCTATACAGAATTAGAGCCAAGTTATTCTTTACAAAACAACGATGACGTTTGTAATATTGAAAATTTACAGATAGAACACCATAAAACAAAATTTTATTTACCGTTTAAAATAGCTAGACATTTGAATTTCATGCAACCACAACAAGCATATATTGGTAATCTAAAAATTGTAAGAACGATACAAAATTTAAACACCAGATTTAATCATATAAATTTTGCCATGCCCAATAGCTTTATCAGTTTCAATCCATTAAGTTATTTGGAAATAACAAAGTCATCCCAATTTGTTATTTCTGATAGAGTTCATGCATGTGCCATTGCATTAGCTTGCAATAAACCAGCACGTTTTCTATTTAATACACCTAGAGCTGGGATCTTTGATAGAATGGGATTTGATTACAAATCAAATAATGGTATTATGTATCCTAATATACGAAAAATCAAAGAGGAAAGACAACTACTTATCAAACAAATAATACAACATATAGGCTAATATTCCACTAATATGAGCATCACAAAAGGCATCATACACAATGGCATTGCCAATATCACCCAAAGAGCTATACGTATACTTGACCAGCTTATACTAGTTCCTTTTTTTCTCACAGCATGGGGAGCGGAATATTATGGAGAATGGCTAACTTTGAGTATAATTCCAAGCATATTAGCCTTTTCCGATTTAGGTTTTGGCTCCGCTGTGTGCAATGGATTTGTTTTAGCTTACGCCTCTGGAAATAAACAGCAAGCAGCCAATCTATACAAAAGCGGTATTTGGGTTATCTCAACCACTATATTATTAGGAACAATACTAACAGCCACTATTGTGATGACAGGTTATTATGCTGGATGGTTTGCAAAATCAGTTATCACGGCGAGTGATGCAATGCTGGCCGTAACCATAATGATGACATCTAAATTAATATTATTCTACACGCAACTTGCTGAAGGTTTCTATAGAGGAGCTCGCAGGGCTGCCATTGGAAGTTTTTTAGCTTCAGGCAATAGTTTGTTGAATATAATCGTGGGTATAACAATTCTTAAAGCGGGATATGGAGTTATTAGCCTTGCTTTGTCCAATCTGATAATAGCGGTAAGCTACACTGCATTATATTGGATTATAGGACGAAGAATGATTTCTTTTGATGGATTAAAAGGCAAAATGGAACGTAAAGACATCCGTATGATTACCGCAAAAGGACTAGGATATTTAGCCACCCCGATATGGCAAAGTGTCTATTTTCAAGGTACTACATTTGTAGTTCGCATTGTACTTGGTGCAGAGGCTGTTGCTGTGTTTAATACAGTACGTACAGTATGTCGTTCAGTAAATCAAATATTTAGCATTATCAATGCAGCTATTTTCCCAGATCTCCAATTTGAGTATGGACGCGGTAATCTACCCTTAGTTCAAAAGCTTTTCCGCATAGCTGTTGATTTTTCTATTATAATCGGTTTTATTGGCTCCTGCACCCTTTGTGTCATCGGTTTGAACCTATATAACTGGTGGACACAAAATGCACTGCCTGTAGATAAAACAGTGTGGAATATATTCATGATAGGAGTATTTATGAATGCTGTTTGGTGGACTAGTGTCATATCATATCGAATGACCAATCAGCCCAAACATTTTGCCATAGCCAGTACATCAATGGCGTGTTTCTCTGTACTTGTTTGTTACACTACATCTAAAGTATGGGGATTCAATGGAGCAGCATTGGCTACGACTCTGTTTGAAACAATAATGGCTATATATATACTTCCTGATTCTTGCAAATTATTAAGAATGAAAGTTACAAACCTATTTAAGTTTCAGGACGATTATCATATTCTGTTAGGGAAAATAAAACAACATAACTAAAGTGTACTATAAAGTTGATGAATAATCAGATATATACCATAGAACATGTAAGTTACTAACAGCAAATCTAGAAACATATATTTTGATATCCGTAAGCACTCAAATTAGGGCTCAAAAATGAAATATATATCTTCGCTGCGAACTA
>USQP01000184.1 GCA_900556945.1 uncultured Clostridium sp. | reverse complement strand
GAGATTACTACGCGTCTCGTGGGCTCGGAGATGTGTATAAGAGACAGTAGCAACATTATCAGAAGAATACAGATATTTATTGACAACTTTGTCAAGATGTGTTGTCATTGATTTTATTTTTGTATTTCTTACGTTCTTCTCGTATTTATGGGTAGATGATATGGAAGCAAAAGTGAAAGGAAAGAAAAGTATAGATAATAGTTTAGATTGGTTTTGGAAAAAAGTTTAAAAATTCGGCATTTTATACCGAATTTTTTTATATTCTAGGAAAGTTATCATGGTATAATAACTTTCTGTAGAAGATAATTATGCGGATTCAAGAATTTCTAAGCAGTAATAACTGCTTAGAAATTCTTGAATCCGTTTTTTTATAATTACAAATAAATGTTATATCTACATTTTATATTTTTCCCTTTTTTGATAAGTTGTATGTAATAATCTTTCGGCTAACTCACTTCCAGGTTTTTCAAGATATTCTTTGTAAACTTTCTTTAAAACAGGATTTTCATGTGATTTTCGTATCGTGCTTTTTTCATCAATCGAATAAAGGGCATCTGCTCTTAATTTTCTTACATCTATTTCGGTACGTATTTTTGAACTTTTAATTGGCTGTCCTCCACCCATTACACAGCCTCCAGGACATGCCATAATTTCTACAAATTGATAATCTGCTTTTCCAGATTTTATTTCTTCCAATATTTCTTTCGCATTTGCTAATCCGCTTGCAGCTACTACTTTAATATCTCTTCCAGCAATATTGACAGTTGCTTTTTTGATGCCATCTCCACCGCGAACTTGCATAAATTCTATTTTTTCTAAATTCTCTCCTGTTAGGGTATCTTGTGCTGTTCGAAGTGCTGCTTCCATAACACCACCGGTTGTTCCAAAAATAGCCGCTGCCCCTGTTGCCTCTCCCATTGGAGTATCAAACTCGTTATCTTCTAATTTTGTGAATTCAATATTTGCCTGTTTAATCATTCTAGAAAGTTCACGAGTAGTAATAACATTATCGACATCATAAAGTCCATCATTTTTCATTTCTTCCCTTTGTCGTTCGAACTTTTTAGCAATACATGGCATAACCGATACTACATAAATTTTTTCAGGGTCAATTCCTTCTTTTTTGGCATAATAAGTTTTTAACAAAGCTCCAAACATTTGATGAGGTGATTTACAGGTTGATAAATGTGGCAATAATTCAGGATAATTCATTTCAATATATTTAACCCAACCCGGACTGCAAGATGTTATCATTGGAAGATTGTCATTTTCTTGAAATCTTTCGATAAATTCATTTGCTTCTTCCATAATCGTAAAGTCAGCACCTGTATTCGTGTCAAATACTTTATCAAAACCTAATCTTTTTAAAGCAGTTACCATTTTACCTGTTACATTGGTTCCAATTGGCATTCCGAATTCTTCTCCTAAGGCTACTCGAACAGCTGGTGCTGTCTGTGCAATAACATATGTATCTAGGTCTTTTAATTTCATCCAAACATCATCAATGGTTTCTTTTTCATGTAAAGCTCCTGTTGGGCAAGCTTCAATACATTGCCCGCAGTTTGTACAGTTGACGTCATTTAAGCTGTGATCTCCAACAGTTGATATACAAGATTCAAATCCTCTGTTAATACAATCAATTGCCCCTATTTTTTGAACGTTTTTACAAGCAGCTACACATCTCCTACATAGGATACATTTATTAAAATCTCTTACAATGGATGGTGATAAATCATCAATTTTATGTTCAGCTCTTTCTCCTTCAAATTCTACTTGCAAAACATTGAATTTCGTAGCTAGATCTTGTAACTCACAGTTTCCAGAACGAGTACAAGTTAGGCAATCTTTGGCATGGTTGGATATAATTAAGTCTAATATGACATGTCTTGCTTCTAATACATTTGGTGTATGGGTATGTACTACCATTCCCTCTTCTACTGTTTGGATACAAGATGTAGCAAAGCCTCTTCTTCCTTCTACTTCGACAATACACATCCTGCAATCTCCTACTTCGTTGATATCTTTTAAGAAACATAGTGTTGGAATGTCTATTCCTGCTTGTTTGGCAGCTTGTAAAATAGTGGTTCCTTTTTTTACTTTTACTTCTTGGTCGTCTATTGTTAAAGTAATTAATTCTTCTTTCATGAATTTCCTCCTTTAATCTAAAATATATTTTATATATTAGCTTCTGCCATATATTTAATTGGTTCTTGCTCTAATAGCTTTCTCTGTTTTTCTGTTAAATATTTTTTATGAATAATGATGTTACTAACAAATTTTTCAAAAAAATTGTCATTCATAATGTAATATCCTTTCGGCTTTTTTTCTATTCCATAACTATCTTCTACTTTCCATCTTTGACTTTTCTTATCTACTACATTAACTCCAGTTAAGACCATACAATGATTAGGACATATTTCAGAGAAATCAAATCCTTCTTTTTTACTTAATGGAGTTATTCCTAATGTTTGTTCATAATTATAAATTCTTGTATCTAATATTCCGTATTTCTCACATCTACTTTTTAACGTATGTAACGACATATATACTGGCATTCCATCTTTTAATTGTTGTACAGCCATGTTTTTTAAATCTTCAATTGGTAAATTTAGAAATTTCACTTTGGTTTTCCCATAGATATTCCCACAATATTTTTTTTCATAGATTTTCTCATATTCCTTGTTATACATTGGTACGTTTCCAATTTTTATAAAATCTTCTAAATCTACACTTAAATATTGTGTTAAAAAATCCATAGGTGTCATTTTTTTCCTTTTAATATATTCATTATTTTTATTTATATATTCCTGTCTCTTATACACATCTGACGC
>USQP01000183.1 GCA_900556945.1 uncultured Clostridium sp. | reverse complement strand
ACTTCTAGCTTCGTCGGCAGCGTCAGATGTGTATAAGAGACAGATTAATAGGAGATGCCATAGAAGACAAAAAGATGGTACCTGAAGAACAATGGGAAGAAACAATAGCAGTTGGATTTTTAAATGAAAACATAGAAGAAAATTCGGAAGAATATCAGAGAAATTTTGACATTTTGTTAACAGGTGATGATGCCAATTTTGAAAATGTCAAAAAGTGCTTAGATATCAAATAGTAAACAGTATGATTAGTGTGATAACATAAAAGCACTCGTTTTTGCGAGTGCTTTTTCTATATGTTTTGTTATATTTAAGGATTTTCAATTAAATCTTCCCAATATTTTTTAGGCATAAACTGCATTTGACATCTAGAATTTTTTCTTTCTTTAATAGCAATTGTTTTGAAAAACATTTTCCATAGTTCTTGGTAAACTTTTTCGTTTTCTGTAAATTCAGGAATTTTAATATTTTTACTGTCAATAATCCTATATTCTTTATTATGATATACAAAACAAACGTCTCTATTTTTATCATGAATTAAAAAGCTCATAGAAGGGAAACGTTTTATGAAATGTTGTCCTAAAGGTTCTATGATATTATTATCAGGATGAATCGAAGCATAGCACAAATTTTCTCCAATTTCTTGAAATCTAAGTAAGCCTTTCAATTTATGACATTCAGCAAGAGTACGTCTTCTCATGTTTATTGTTTTAAAAACATAAGAGGTAGTAAGGTTATTATTAATTTTAGGCCCCATATCAAATGCATCGCATAAATATTTTAAGATAATGAGTTCTTTTTCCTTCTCATTTGATAAGAATGCATAATAGCTATTATATAAACTAGGATAGCCAACCATTTTTTCGATTCCATCAAGTACCATTTGTGCTTTATGGGAGTTGGTTTCTATTTCTATAGTTTTATCCAAAAAATTGGTAAGGTAGCTATCTTTTTTATTGATTTTTTGAGGTAAAGTTTTCATAGAATAACTATCGAAAACGATAGTTAGAAATCCAGAAAAAGTTCCATCATAGAGATAGGTTTTGTTTATAAGCTTCCAGTTAGACATTTTATTTTATCCTCCTTTGTTGGTTGTAGTTTATCAAAAAGAGAAAGCTGTTCAAATCGTTGTGGTTGGAAAGTATTTCGTTCTTGATAGATAAGGTTAGTTTCAATAAAAGATTCATTCAATCGATTCACTTTATCAAAATATTTTCCTTTACAAGTAATAAAATATTTCGCTCTTTTAATGGTAACACCTAATTTCTTTAGAGAATCGAAATCCAATAAAAAAGTACGTCTAGCACGAATAATCTTTTTAGCAGATAGGACTCCGATCCCAGGGATTCTAAGTAAAGAAAAATAATCAGCGGTATTAATTTCAATAGGAAATTGGTCAATGTGTCGAAGTGCCCAGTCACATTTCGGATCAAGGATGGTGTTAAAATTAGGATGAGTTTCATCTAATAATTCATTTGCTTTAAATCCATAAAAACGAAGCAACCAGTCCGCCTGGTATAATCGATTTTCTCTTAAAAGAGGTGGAGACTCTAAAGTGGGCAAATTTTTATCTTGATTAACACTAATATAAGCAGAATAATAAACCCTTTTTAAATTCAACTTTGTATATAAACCTTCTGATAGTTTTAATATTTTTAGATCGCTTTCAGGAGTAGCTCCAACAATTAATTGCGTTGTTTGTCCAGCAGGAACAAAATCTGATTTAAATTTACTTTTGTTGAACTGATTTTGTTTGATTCCATTTGCTACATGTGTCATTGGCGTTAAAATTCCGTTTTTTTCTTTTTGAGGCGCTAATAATTTTAAACTATCATGAGAAGGAAGTTCAATATTGATACTCATACGATCTACTAATTTTCCTAATTGATCGATTAATTCTTTGCTACATCCAGGTATTGTTTTACAGTGAATATAACCATTAAAATGATACTCATTTCTTAAAATAGAGGTAGTAGCAATTAACATTTCCATGGTATAGTCAGGAGACTTGATAACTGCAGAACTTAAAAACAAACCTTCAATATAATTTCTTTTGTAAAAGTTAATTGTTAAATCAACTACTTCCTGAGGCGTAAATGTGGCACGTTTTACCGAATTGCTTGAACGATTGATACAATATTTACAATCATACATACAACAATTGCTAAATAATATTTTAAGTAAAGAAATGCAACGGCCATCAGCCCCCCAACTATGACATATGCCAGAAACATTTCCATTTCCTATTCCATTTTCTTTATTTTTTCTTGTGCTTCCACTTGAACTACAAGAAGCGTCATATTTTGCAGAATCTGCAAGAATTTTTAATTTATCTATAATCTCCATTCTCATCACCACAAACCAAACATTTGTGCTTATTATATCATAAAAAAACAAAAAGTCAAATGTTTGTTTGCAAAATAAAAAATATTTTTAATCTTGTATAAAAAGAAAAAATGAGATATACTGTACAAAATAAAGAATGAAATTTAGGATATAAGTTTAAAAGAAAGGAAATTAAAAAAATGAATAAGAAAATGAAACTAAATGAAGTTCAAAGAATAACTTCTATTAAAGAAATGCTAAATTTAGCTGTAAAAGAGGCGGGGGATAAAATTGCATTTGAATATAAAGACGAAAAGGAAAAAGAAAAAAATATACAAGTTACTTATAAAGAATTTGTAAGAGATACAGAGGAGCTAGGTACTGCACTTGCTAATCTTGGTATGCAAGATAAACATATTGCAATGATTGGAGAAAATAGTTATAAATGGCTTACAGTATATTTAACCTGTCTCTTATACACATCTGACGCTGCCGACGAAGCTAGAAGTG
>USQP01000182.1 GCA_900556945.1 uncultured Clostridium sp. | reverse complement strand
CTTCTAGCTTCGTCGGCAGCGTCAGATGTGTATAAGAGACAGAAAGAAGGATTTTAGGCGTTTTTGGCGAATTTAATTAATTAGTAGTACATTTATTGTTTCGTTCAGACAATAAAGTACATAAACATTATATCTTATAGGAGGTAATTTAAATGAACAAAGCTGAATTAATCGCAGCAATGGCTGCAAAAACAGGAGAAACAAAAAAAGCAGCTGAAGCATCACTTAACGCATTCGTAGAAGCTGTAACAGAATCACTAGAAAAAGGAGAAAAAGTTCAATTAGTTGGATTTGGATCTTTTGAAGTAAGAAAAAGAGCAGCTAGAAAAGGAAGAAACCCACAAACGAAAGAAGAAATCAAAATACCTGCATCAAAAGCTCCAGTTTTCAAAGCTGGTAAAGCATTAAAAGATTTAGTAAACAAAAAATAAGAGTTTTATATAGATATATAAATATATGAATTCATAGAAAGAAGCTAGAAATGGCTTCTTTTTTTAAACTGAAACAAAAGGGACAGGTCTTAAATGTATCATGATTTTGTCGTTTTTTGTCAATTTTGTTTTTTCGACATTTATTTACCTATTTTATGATACCATTTAAGACCTGTCCCTTTTGTTTCAGTTTTTCAATTATTTTATATCAACTTTAATATGAACATCTTTCAATTGATCATATTTAACATTACCAGGTGCGCCCATCATTAAATCTTGAGCTTTACTATTCAAAGGAAATGCGATAACATCTCTTATCGTATCGGAATCTGCTAGTAGCATTAGCATTCTATCAATACCAGGAGCAATACCAGCATGTGGTGGAGCTCCAAATTGAAAAGCGGTATATAAAGCACCGAATTTAGATTTCACTTCTTCTTCTGTGTATCCAGCCATTTTAAAAGCTTTTAGCATAATTTCAATATTGTGATTACGAACGGCTCCAGAAGAAAGTTCAATACCATTACATACAAGATCATATTGATAAGCAAGAATATCTAATGGATTTTCATTATTTAAAGCTTCTAAGCCGCCTTGTGGCATAGAAAATGGATTATGGCTAAATTGCAATTTTTCATGTTCATCTAATTCAAACATTGGAAAGTCTACAATCCAGCAGAATTTAAATATATTTTCATCAATTAAATTCAATCTATTGGCAAGTTCTGTTCTAATTTGCCCTGCAAGCTCTGTTGCTCTTTTTTCATTATCTGCAATAAAGAAAATAGTATCCTCTTTTTCCAAATTGGCTAATTCTAATAATTCTTTTTTCAAATCATCTGGAATGAATTTATCAATTGGACCTTTATAACTTAAGTCTTCTTGAACTTCTAAATAACCAAGTCCTCCCATACCAATAGAAGTAGCAAATTTAAGCATTTTTTCATGGAATCCTTTTGACATATGTCCTTTTACTTTAATTGCTCTTACAGTCCTATTAATAAAAGGTTTAAAAGTACATTTATTAAAGAATTCAGATAAATCTATAATATATAATGGGTTCCTTAAATCAGGCTTATCGGTACCATATTTAACCATAGCTTCTTTATAAGAAATTCTAGGAAATGGAATATCTGTAACTTCCTTATCGGAAAATTCTTTAAAGGTATGATAAATAACTGGCTCAATAGCATTAAATACATCTTCTTGAGTTGCGTATGACATTTCCATATCTAATTGATAGAATTCTCCAGGAGCTCTATCTGCTCTTGCATCTTCATCTCTAAAGCATGGGGCAATTTGAAAATATTTATCGATACCAGAAACCATTAATAATTGTTTAAATTGTTGAGGCGCTTGTGGAAGTGCATAAAATTTTCCTGCATGTAGCCTACTAGGAACTAAATAATCTCTTGCACCTTCTGGGGATGAACTAGTAAGGATAGGAGTTTGAACTTCTAAGAATCCTTGCTCTATCATTTGACTTCTTAGAAACTGAAGAACTTTTGCTCTTAGTATGATATTATTTTTTAATTTATCATTTCGTAAATCAAGAAAACGATATTGAAGTCTTAAGTCTTCTCTGATATCCTGGTCAGTATTTACTTCAAAAGGTAACATCTTTGTTCTTTTTCCTAATACTTCAATTTCTTCAATTCTAATTTCTACTAGACCTGTTTTTAATTTTGGATTAACTGTTTCCTCATCTCTTTTTTTTACTTCTCCAAAAACAGTAACAGAAGATTCAATAGGAATATGAGAAGCAAAATCAACATCTTTTGGATCTCCAGAAGTTACTACTTGAGTTATACCATACATATCTCTAATATCTAAAAACACCAATCCACCAAGATCGCGTATTGTCTCTACAAATCCAGCAATTCTAACTTTTTTTCCTACATCTTCTAAACTAATTTCATTACAAGTATGAGTCTTATACTTATTCATTTTAAAACCTCCTATGTCCATTGGGGACGTTTCTTTTTGGACATTTTTGTCCAATTTGGGACACATCTTTACCAAAAGCATTTTTAAATACAAAAAAACGTCCTATGCATTTTATTATGCAGGGACGAAATAAATTTTTCCGCGGTGCCACCCAGCTTGAAAATCAAATGATTTTCCACTTTATTATAAATTGCTCCAATATGTTTCACCGTTTTAGGTTGACCTTAAAGGGCTTTCAGCCTAAGACCCTTATTCTCTAAAAGTAACTTCTAAAGGCTTTGTATTGTACAAACGCAATGTATTTATTTTTACTATAACTACTATTTTACATAGTTTTTCCAGATTTGTCAAGAGTTATACAAATTTTTGCATTCCGTGTTGTAATTTTGAAAGGTATAGTTAAAAATAATTTTTAAAGAAATAAATTACTACAATATGTTGACTTAATTCATTATTA
>USQP01000181.1 GCA_900556945.1 uncultured Clostridium sp. | reverse complement strand
TCTAGCTTCGTCGGCAGCGTCAGATGTGTATAAGAGACAGTAGATGATGAGTACAATACAAGAAAAGGAACCGCTAAGATTCTTACAAGAACACTTGCTATAGTAGTACCGATTATGCTAATAACAATTATCATAACTTCGGCAAATTATTTATTGATGTTCATTTTGTTATTATTTGAATTATTTATGATAGATACATTAATTGATGGTTCAGTTGACAAAATAGATAATAAAATACTAAAAGAGCAAATTGATTTTTTCTCTGAAATTAGACATGCATACCATGAATATAACATGGTAGAAGAAGCAATTTACCAAGTATCGCAAGATGATGAAAAAGATGTGTCTAGACAAGGAGAAAAGATATACGAAATATTAATATCCGATGATCCAGAAATGGAATTAGAGAAATATTATGATATAGCGCCAAATAGTTTCTTAAAAGAATTTGCAGGAATATCTTATTTGACAAAAGAATTTGGTGACAGAAAAGTAGATGGGGCATCTTTGTATTTAAAAAATGTTAATAATATTACACAAGAAATGCAATTAGAAATTTTGAAAAGAGATAAATTAAATTATGTTTTCCAAAGTTTATCAGTTATTGCAATAGCACCGGTATTATTACTAGAACCATTAAAAAATTGGGCCATTTCGAACTTCTCTTTTACTGCTAGTTGGTATGAGGGAAAGGCTGGAATGATTGTACAAATCTTAATATTACTTATTACTTTTGTGTCTTATGTTTTAGTTAGAAAGCTAAAAGACAATGGCTCAACAGCGATTGATACTAGGTCCGAAAATCCATGGCAAGAAAAATTATACAAAAAGAAACCAGTAAAGAAGGTAGTGGATTTATTTATACCAAAAAAAGGAACAAAAGAATATAGAAAGACACAGCAACTTTTAAAAGATGCAGCATCTCCACAAAAAATGGAATGGATTTATATGAATCGAATTGTATTAGCAATTGTTACATTTTTTGCATCTATTATTGTATTTACACAATTACATACAGTAGCGATAAATTATATCTATACAGAGCCGACAACAGATTATAATATTATAGGTCGGATTATCAGAAAAAGATAAGAAGAAGGCAATGGAGCTAACAGAACAGGACAATATCATATTGGATCAATATAGAGGAAAAACGAAAACGACAGTAGGACAAATAGAAAAATCGGTAGCAAAATTAAAATATTATGAAGAGGCAAATGATTCAGAAATTGCCACAGCAGCAGAAAGAATTTACGATAAATTACAAATTATTAATACAGAATATGTACAATGGTTTGAAATTTTATTAGCATTTGTATTTGCTGTAATTGGCTATATGGCACCAATTTGGATTTTAGTGTTCCAATCAAAAATGAGACAACTAGAAATGGAAGACGAGGTCATGCAATTTCAAACAATTATACTTATGCTTATGAGAATTGAAAGAGTAAATGTGGAAATTATTCTGGAATGGTTAGAAAGATATTCAAATATTTTTAAAGCACCAATTACAAAATGTGTGAACAACTATGAAGCAGGAGCATGGGAAGCTCTAGAAGCTATGAAGGATGAAGTGACTTATATGCCTTTAATTAGAATTATTGAAAGCTTACAAGCAGCGGTAGAGAAAATACCAATTACCGATGCATTTGACGAATTAGACTCAGAAAGAGACTATTATCAAGAGAAAAGAAAAGAGTCGAATGAAAGACTAATTAAACGAAAAGGAATGATAGGAAAAGTAATTGGATTTGCACCGATGGTATGTTTATTTGTAGGATATTTGATTATACCATTAGTATTTATAGGATTAACCAGTATGTCAAGCTCATTTAGCTCGATGACAGCAACGACAACCAAATAGCACTTAAAGGAGGAAACTTAAGATGGAGAATGCAACACGAGCCTTAACTATGGCAGGAGGAATTTTAATTGCATTAATGATACTAGGAGCATTATTTTTAATGTTTAACAATTTGTCAACTTATCAGAATTCGAATGATGCATCAACATTAGCATCACAAATAGCAGAAGTTAACAACCAATTTGAACCATATAATAAAGATAATTTGACTTTAATGGAATTGAAGACATTATATAATAAAATAAAAAGCTTTAATCAAAAGAATAGTGAAGCTCCATTTGATAGTGATACAATTAACAGCATAGAAAATGCTTTTAATTGTAATGGGACTTTTTCTTATAAAGTGACAGATTCTTTTAGTTCAATACCGGAAAAATCGAAAATGAAAAGGGTAATTAAATGTACAAATATAGGTTACAATTCTGAAGGAAGAATAAATCATATGGAATTTATAGATAATACAGATTCTACCATATTAAACCAAATATTAGAAATAGGTAAGAGAAATTAATATAATAGTGGGAGGAAGGAAATAAGAATGGAAAATGCATCAAAAGCATTAATTATGGCAGCAGGAGTATTAATTGGAGTATTAATTTTATCATTAGCTGTATTTCTATTTATAGATTTTGGTTCGACTTCTCAAGGTGTATATAGTCAAATGGAAGAGACTCAATTAACACAGTATAATGCACAGTATACAGTCTATGGTGAAAGAAATGATATTACAATATATGATATTATTTCGGTAGCTAATTTGGCAAAAGAAAATAATGATTATTATAGTGAATATACAGACTATGAGAATGCTTATAAAGTACAAGTTTCTTTTCCTGGATACTCGAATCTACAAGAACAAGATTTAAAGACAAAGCAAGACTTAATTAGTTCATATAATGCAGTAGATGAGAATGGTGATTTAATAACAAAATTTAAGTGTACAGCAATAGAATACCTGTCTCTTATACACATCTGACGCTGCCGACGAAGCTAGAAGTGTAGAT
>USQP01000180.1 GCA_900556945.1 uncultured Clostridium sp. | reverse complement strand
TCTTACAAAAATGTAAGATTCAAAATTATAAAAGTATGTTATAATATTTTTGGAGGGGTGTCGAAATGCCAAAAATCTTAATAGTAGAAGATGATGAAAAGTTGCGAAAAGAATTAAAAATATTTTTAGAAAAAAATGGATATAAAGTAATTATATTAAAACAATTCGAAAATGCTGTAGATGATATTCTTGAGGAAAATGCGGATTTAATCTTACTAGATATTAATCTGCCCTATACGGACGGAGAATATATTTGTAAAGAAATAAGAAAAATATCGAATGTACCAATTATCATGGTAACGAGTAGAGACAGTGAACTAGATGAATTGCTGAGCTTATATGGTGGAGCAGACCAATATGTAACAAAACCATATAATATTCAAATTTTACTTGCCAAGATTGCAGGACTTTTGAAAAGATCGAAAAGTATGGAAATAAATCAGAATCAAATACATTGTAATGATTTTATTCTGAATCTTTCTAAAAGTATGATTGAAAAAGAAGAGAAGAAAATAGAACTAACGAAAAATGAACTCAAAATATTACATTATTTAGTATTAAATAAAGGACAAATAGTAGCAAGAGAAGAAATAATGAATTGCTTGTGGGAGAGTGAAAGTTTTATCGATGATAATACCTTAACAGTAAATATGACAAGATTAAAAAATAAACTAAAAGAATTAGGAATAAAAGATTATATTGAAACCAAAAGAGGACAGGGGTATATATTAAAATGAATTTTAGAGAATATGTAAGAGATAAAATGATTTATATTGTATTCATACTAGTAGCTGTTATAACGTATGAAATATTATTAATACCCTTTCAAATACACATTTATATAAGAATTTATACAGGTATAGCTCCTATTGTAATGTTTTTAGTTAGTTTTTTTATAGAATATTATCGAAAAAAAGAATATTATGAAATGATAAAAAATAGATTAGAAGATTTAGAGGATAAATATTTGATAACAGAAATTATTGGTATGCCAACTTTTACTGAAGGAAGAATATTAAAAGAAATACTTCAAGAGACGGACAAATCAATGCTAGAGAATGTAAATAAATATAAATACTTACAAGAGGATTATAAAGAATATATTGAATTATGGATACATGAAATTAAAATGCCTATAGCAACAGGAAAAATGATAATAGAAAACAATAAATCAGAAGTAACAGAAAGTATCAATGAAGAATTGGATAAAATAGAAAACTATGTAGAACAAACTCTATTTTATGCTAGAAGTAATAGTGTAGAAAAAGATTATTATATAAAGAAACAAGATTTAAAAGAAATTGTAAATACAGCACTCTTAAAAAATAAAAGAATTTTAATTCAGAGTAAAATAAATCTAAGTATACATGATATGAAAGGAGTAGTTTATACCGATTCAAAATGGTGTGTATTTATTATAAACCAAATACTACAAAATGCTGTAAAATATAGTAAAGATGATGATAGAAAAATAGAAATATATGCTAAAAATCAAAAAGAGAAAGTAATCTTATTTATAAAAGATAATGGAATTGGAATAAAAAAAGGAGAAGTCGCACGAGTATTTGAAAAAGGTTTTACAGGAGAAAATGGAAGAAGAAATGCTCAAAAAGCAACAGGGATTGGTTTATATTTATGCAAAAAATTATGTGACAAATTAGGATTAGCACTAGAATTGGATTCAGAAAAAAATATAGGAACAGAAGTTAGAATTGTATTCCCTAAGAGTAGTTTTATAAGTGAAACAATGTAAATAGCAAATTGTAAAGAAGGTTATATATAAAGGAACTATCATTATTGATAGTTTTTTTAAAGCCTTACAAAAATGTAAGATTATTGTAAGGAAAATCGATGGCAAAGAATTAGAAAAAAAGTTAGAATTAAGTTAGCCGTTAGGAACGGAGTGACTTTACGGATAACTTATGCAACCGAACAAAGAGAGGTTGTAAACGCTACAGTAGCCGTTAGGAACGGAGTGAAACTGTAAACTTTATTTTATGGAAGGAGTTTTTTATGATGAAAAATGTACTAGAGGTAACAAATGTGGAAAAATACTATGGAAACAAATCGAATTTAACAAAAGCTATTGACAATATTAGCTTTGCAGTAACAAAAGGAGAGTTTGTTGGGATTATGGGAGCAAGTGGATCTCGGAAAAACGACACTTTTAAATTGTATTTCTACGATTGATAGAGTTACAGCAGGAAAAATAATTATCGATGAAAAAGACATTACTAAGTTAAAAGGAAATGCTTTAAATAAATTTAGGAGAGAAGAATTAGGATTTATATTTCAAGACTTTCATTTATTAGATACGTTAACTGCTTATGAGAATATTGCATTAGCGCTTACAATTCAAAAAGTAAAAGTACAAGAAATTGATAAGAGAGTAAAAGAAGTTGCCAAGAAATTAGATATTATGGAAATATTAAATAAATATCCATACCAAGTATCAGGCGGACAAAAACAAAGAATTGCATCAGCAAGAGCGATAATAACAAATCCTAAAATAGTTTTAGCAGATGAACCAACAGGGGCATTAGATTCAAGATCAGCAAGGCAATTATTAAATATCTTTGAAGTATTAAATGAAAGATTTGATAGCACCATTTTAATGGTGACACATGATGCTTTTACAGCATCTTATGCAAGTAGAATTATATTTATAAAAGATGGAAAAATCTTTAATGAGTTAGTAAAAGGAAATGATACAAGAAAACAATTTTTTGAAAAAATAATTGAGGTACAAACACTTCTTGGAGGTGAGCTTAATGATGTTATTTAAGTTGTCTCTAAAAAATATAAAAAAAAGTTTTAAAGACTACAGTATATATTTTTTTACATTAATATTAGGCGTTGCAGTATTTTATAT
>USQP01000179.1 GCA_900556945.1 uncultured Clostridium sp. | reverse complement strand
GGCATACGAGATTACTACGCGTCTCGTGGGGTCGGAGATGTGTATAAGAGACAGGAATCAAATAAAATAAATATTTGATTCCTTATATACATATGTTTCTTAATTGTTTAATACTACCATTTTATTATCCAATTTATTTATCATTTTTGCACAATTAATCCATTCTTTAGAATCTTTCTTTTTTACCTTTCCTTTTGCTTTATATTTCATTTCATGTTCTAAACTAGACCAAAAATCCATTGCCATTGTTCGAATTTGTAGTTCTACTTTTACATAAATAATTTGTCCAGATAATACAATAGGAACATGTAATATCATATGATAAGCAGAATATCCACTCTTTTTTGGATGATTTACATAGTCTTTTTCTCTAACTATATTAATTTCTGGTAATTCTGCTATTGACTTCCTAATTGAAAATATATCTTTTTTTAATGGGCATATTACTCTTATTCCAGCTATATCATTAACATTTTTTATCATATCTTCATAAGTTAATTTACATTCTTTTTTCTTCATTTTATTAACAATACTTTCCGGTTCCTTTATTCTAGTATTTATATGATCAATTAAATGGTAATCATAGAAAACTTCAAATTCTTGCTTAATAATTTCTAGCTTTGTACTTAATTCCTTTAATGCTATTTCATAAATAAACATTAGTTTTGGGAAAATTTTATCATTGGTTTTTATTTTCTGTTCATAATCTAAAAAATCTTTCATTTCTATTAGATTCATACTTTTTTCTTTTTGTAAATTCATATGACTCACTCCTTTAATATATCTTGTTTATCATATCAGTAGTATATTATCCTTCCATTGTTTCTAATTAGTATTTTATCTGTGTTTTTTGTGTGAAAAAAATGGCTAGATTATACGCTAGCCATTTATATTTCTTTAAACTTTTTTATCAATTCTTTCATTGTAACAACTTGTTTTTCTCCTGTTTTCGTATTTTCAAGTTCTAGATTTTCACCTTCTGTTTTATCTCCTAAAACAACTAAATATGGAGTTCCAAGTACCTTACAATCTTTTATTTTTGCCCCAATGTTTAAATTTTCTCTATCATCTAATATGCTATCGATTCCTTCTTGTTGCAATTTTAAATATAGTTCACTTGCCATTTTTACTTTTTCCTCATTGTCCATTTTTGGTACAATTTGAACTTTATAAGGAGCAATTTGCTCTGGTAAAGAAAATCCGCATGGTCCCCATTTGCTATCATTTATTAAACATTGTTCATATAAAGCTGCTACTGTTCTACTAACACCAATTCCATAGCATCCCATGTAATACAAAGCTTCTTTTCCATCTTTATCCGTATATTTTCCATTCATCATTTCAGAATATCTTGTTCCTAATTGGAATATATGTCCTAATTCCATGGTTCTAATTTCTTTAAAGTTTGAAATATCTTTTATTCCATACTCATCTTCTAAATATTGTTCATAGTTTTCTTTTTCTAATATCTCTGTATTTAAACCAATTCCAGCTTTCTCGTCATATAAAATTTTATCTTCTCCTTGTTCAGAAATTAACATAAATTCTTCTGATTTCTTTCCTCCCATTGCCCCATTGTCTGCTACAATTGGAATTACTTTCATTCCTATTTTTTCAAATATCTCTAAAAATGCATTTCTGATATTTTCATAAGATTTAGCCATTCCCTCTTCATTCATATCAAAACTATAGGCATCTAGCATTGGAAAGGATTTGCCCCTTAGTAGGTATCCTCTTGTTCTGATTTCATTTCTATATTTTTCTCCAATTTGATAATAGGTTACTGGTAAGTTTTTATATGATTTTAATTTTTCACGTAAGAATTCTAACATAGCTTCTTCACCTGTTGGTGCTAAGCAAAAAGTACCTTTGTTTGATTCTGTAATTAACATCGTTCCATCCTTTACGTAATGATCATATCTCCCTGAATTTTTCCATAATGTATCTGGTTGTAAAGTTGGAAGTAATACCTCCATACAACCATATTTATTCAAAGTTTCTACTATAATTTGTTCTACTTTTCTTCTTACTAATAATGGCACGGTATTATATCCAAATAATCCCGCTCCATATTGTACTAATTGCCCTGTTTGTAATAATATGCTTTGACCTGGATACATCTCATCTATATTATTTAATTTTACAGTTCCCATCCCTGTTTGTGATAATTTCATATTAATCCTTCTTTCTTTTAAATTTCCATATCGCCTCATTCTTCATCGCTTTTATTGGTATCATTTTTTATAGAGGTTTCTGGATTCTCTTCTTTTGCTTCTATTAAATCGTCCATCACTATTTGCTTATTTTCGTCTAATTTGTATCTTGGTAATTCAGGTAAATCCTCTAAAGAAGAATAACCAAACATTCTTAAAAATTCATTTGTCGTTTTATATGACATTGGTTTTCCTGGTAAATCAATTTTTCCAGCTTCTTCAATTAGCCCATATTCTAATAATTTATAGACACAAGCATCTGCCGAAACCCCTCTAATTGCTTCTATCTCTGCCCTTGTAATTTTAGGATTATAAGCTATAATAGATAAAGTCTCTAAAGCCGCATTTGATAAATTCGGTTTATTTCTTTTGTCTAATACAGGATATATATATTGATATAATTCTTTTTTCGTACATAATTGATAGGAATCCTCCACTTTAATTAATTCAATTCCTCTGTTTTCATTTTTATATTCTTCTTGCATATTTTGTATCATGTTTTCAACATCTTCTTCCGATATTTCTAAAGCTAAGACCATCTCATTCTTGGTAACTGGTCTTCCTGCTGCAAAAAGAATCGCTTCTATAATTGATTTTTTTTGATTTATTTCCATTTTTTCTCTTCCTTAATTAAAATAGCAGTCTTTTTACTGTCTCTTATACACATCTGACGCTGCCG
>USQP01000178.1 GCA_900556945.1 uncultured Clostridium sp. | reverse complement strand
ATTCATTTCTGAATATTTTGTTTTTTATTTTTAATAATAGGTTTTAATATTATATTTTTCTCTTTATATATAAAAACTAGCAAAGAATTTTTTCTTTACTAGTTTTTGGTGCCAACAGGCAGAATCGAACTGCCGACCTACGGGTTACGAATCCGTTGCTCTACCAACTGAGCTATATTGGCATATTAACAATTGATATTATAGCATACAGAAAAAAATTTATCAAGATAAAAAGCTCATCTTTTAGATAAGCTTTTCATCTTGATCGTTAGTAACATCTCCATTGCCATTTACAGGAATTGTATTCCCTAAAAACTCTGCTTTTGGTTTAAAAATACACTTTACAAAATCTTTATCTCTAGCTAATATTTCTCTAACCTCTCTTATTGCTTGCCCTGCATATTCTCTTGGATTGGATACTACTCCATAAGCTTCTATTCCTAACTGATTTGCTATATATAAAGCTCGATACATATGATATTTTTGCGTCACAACTATCATTTTTTCTACTTTAAATATTTCTTTTGCTCGATACATACTATCGTATGATGAAAAACCTGCATGATCCATAAAAATGTCTTCTGATGGCACCCCTTTTTCTATCGCATATTTCTTCATCAAATTTACCTCATCATAATCTTCTTGTCCATGATCTCCACTCATAATAATTTTATTTGATACTCCTTTTTTATATAAAGCAATTCCTTCATTTAATCTGTCTTCTAGCATATGACTTGGTTTATCTCCCCAAATTCCAGCTCCTAGTATCAAAATACAATCTATATTTCCTATTCTTTCGGAACTATCTTCTGATATAATCTTTTGGCTTGTATTTGCCACTACAAATATATTAATTCCCAATACTAATATGATAATCATTATCAATAATATAATCATAGTTATTATTACTTTTTTCATAATATATTCTCCTTCTTTTAAATTATATCACTCTTCTGTAAAAAAGCAAATAGAAGTAGGTTATTTAATTAAACCTACTTCTCATTTTTATTAATACATTCCGTCCATTCCTGCTGGCATTCCGCCTTCATTATTTCCACAATTGCATCCTTTTGGCTCTGGACTATCTGTTACTAAACTTTCTGTTGTTAGTACCATTGATGCAATTGATGCTGCATTTTGAAGGGCACTTCTCGTTACTTTAGTTGGATCTACGATTCCAGCCTTTTTCATATCTACATACTCTTCCTTTGCTGCGTCAAATCCAACTCCAACTTTTGAATTTTTAACTTTATCTACAATTACTGCTGGTTCTAATCCACTATTTCTAGCAATTTGTTTTACTGGTTCTTCTAATGCTTTTAATACGATTTCAGCTCCTAATTTTTCTCCACCTTGTAAGGATTCTACTAATTTGGTTACTTCCGGAATCACATTAATTAAAGCTGTTCCTCCTCCGCTAACGATTCCTTCTTCTACTGCCGCTTTTGTTGCAGATAATGCATCTTCGATTCTTAATTTTTTATCTTTCATTTCTACTTCTGTTGCTGCTCCAACTCCTATTACTGCTACTCCTCCAGCTATTTTTGCTAGACGTTCTTGTAATTGTTCTTTATCATAATCACTTTGTGTTTCATTTATTTGAGCTTTAATTTGAGCTACTCTATCTGCAATTTGTTGTTTGTCTCCCGCTCCGTCAACAATAATTGTATTTTCTTTTTGAACTTTTACTTGTTTTGCTCTACCTAATTGTTCAATTGTGGTATCTTTTAATTCTAATCCTAAATCAGATGTAATAACCTCTCCACCTGTTAGTGTTGCTATATCTTCAAGCATTGCTTTTCTCTTATCTCCAAAACCAGGAGCCTTTACAGCTACCACATTTAGAACGCCTCTTAATTTATTTAAAATTAAAGTTGATAAAGCTTCTCCTTCCATATCGTCACAAATAATCAATAATTTTCCTGATTCTTGCATTAAAGCCTCTAGTAAAGGTAAGACTTCTTGAATATTAGATATTTTTTTATCTGTTATTAAGATATATGGATTATCTAATATTGCTTCCATTTTTTCTGTATCTGTTGCCATGTATGGTGATAAATATCCTTTATCAAACTGCATCCCTTCTACTACATTTAGTTCTGTATTAGATGTTTTTGATTCTTCAATTGTAATAACACCATCTTTTGATACTTTCTCCATGGCATCTGCTATTAATTTTCCAACTTCTTCATTATTAGCTGAAATACTAGCTACTCTTGCAATATCTTCTTTGCCATTTACATCTGAACTAATTTCCTTTAAACTATTAACTGCTGTATTAACGGCTTTGTCAATACCTCTTTTAATTGCCATAGGGTCAGCACCTGCTGCTACATTTTTAACACCTTCTTTAATCATGCTTTGTGCTAGAACAGTTGCTGTTGTCGTTCCATCACCTGCTACATCGTTTGTTTTGGTAGAAACTTCTTTCACTAAGCGAGCTCCCATATTTTCAAATTTATCTTCTAATTCAATTTCTTTCGCTATTGTTACACCATCATTTGTAATTAATGGTGATCCAAAACTTTTATCTAAAACTACATTTCTCCCTTTTGGTCCTAATGTAACCTTAACCGTGTCTGCTAACTTATTTACACCTTCTAATAAAGATTTTCTTGCATCCTCTCCATATTTAATAACCTTTGCCATTTTAATCACATTCCTTTCCTTTATATTATTATAAAACAATTGCTAAGATATCACTTTGTTGTACGATGATATATTCTTCGCCTTCATATTTTACTTTTGTTCCTGCATATTCGCTAACAATTATATTGTCGCCTTTTTTCACATTCATAACTTCTGTTTTTCCATCTATTTCTTTTCCTGGTCCCACTTCAATTACCTCTGCTACTTGTGGTTTTTCTTGAGCAGCTCCTGATCTGTCTCTTATACACATCTCCGAGCCCACGAGACGCGTAGTAAT
>USQP01000177.1 GCA_900556945.1 uncultured Clostridium sp. | reverse complement strand
TACTACGCGTCTCGTGGGCTCGGAGATGTGTATAAGAGACAGAAATAAATGTTAATATAAACACTTCTATAAACCATATAGTCTCCGAATGCTCTTTTATTTCATTTGATTTCTTCATTTTTTATTTTCTCCTTTTGGTTAATTAGGGACGGATTCTAATTAACCATTTTTGTTCTTTTATTTTTGGTTAACTTGTACCCGTCCCTATATTACCATTATTATTTTATTGCTTAGATGGTAAAAGTCTAAGTAAATTTTACAGTTTAGGTCTAGTTGAATTTCTCTATTCTTCGCTTAACATTACTGCTATAGCCGTTTCCGATTAAGAAGAATATCTCCCCCTTTTTGGGTCGACACCAGATCGCCACTTAAATCTGTACCTTAATCCCTAGACTTCTATGCTATTTTATTTAAGCAAACATTCTAGAAGTTTTCCTTAACATACATTTATCACTTTACTAGTCTTTTTTGCAAATACAATTTCATAATCTAAAAGTAAAATTAACTTGGCCAAAATCAACTTTACTTATGCAAAATTAATTCCAATACACTCACTCAAGACAGGCTACTCTATGTATTTTGTGTCTTGGCACGCAACATAGGTTTTACTTAAAATCTTTTTAAGCCTCCGCGAAACTAGGGATCCTATGTATGCCATTACATACTCCCCTAATCTCTTTACTCCCTGAATACACACAAAACTGGCATTTCGCGCGCAAACAAGAAACTTCAACGATGTGCCCTTTAGTGGATTTTTAGCCCCACCCTCATAAAGTTTGTATGACTAGAATAATGCACCATCGATATATATTATACTATTTTTTGAAAAATATTCCAAATGGATTCTTGGTTTATCTTGGACTTTATGAGCAAATTTTTAACTTCTAGCTTTCTTGTATTCTCTTTTTTTCTCTTCTTTTCTCTTTGAATCTCTGTATTTCTCGCATTATCTTTTACTGTGGTTTATTTGTTTTTTCTACTTTCACCTTATCATTCATATACCAATTTCGTTAGCACAAATTGTGTCCTTATATATGTTTCTTTATCTCGTTATAAATTTCTTCATGAATATCTTCTATGGTTCTTATTTTATCATCCCTTACGCAATTTACTTCATACCAATTATATTTTTTTGCCACCTCGCAAGCTGCTGAATAAGCATCTATTAGATGATTTTTATCACTTTCATGAATATCTTTTTTTGCGCTATGCGTAAATTTATTCTCTCTATTTTTCATTAATTCAATTGATTTATCTACTGGCATATTTAGGAAAAATACTTCAGAAGGAACTGGCAATCCATATAAATTAAATTCAAAGTCCCATAACCAATCTAAAAATTTTTTTCTTTCCTTCTTATCTGCTATTTTTCCTGCCTGATGTACCATATTAGCTGTAGTATATCTATCTGCTAATATAATTCCACCATTTTCGTAATATTCCTTATATCCTATTTGAAATGTTGCATATCGATCAGCTGCATAAAATGTTGATGCAATATATGGGCTAATTTCTTTTGCATTTTTTCCGAACTCTCCTGATAAATACATTTTTACCAAAGATGCACTTGGACTCTCATAATTCGGGAAACTTACAACTTTATAGTTTATTCCATCTTCTGTTAATCTATCCTGTAGTTTATTAAATTGTGTTTGTTTTCCACTCCCATCTGTTCCATCTATTACAAATAATTTTCCCATCTTTAATTCCCCCAAAATTCTATTTTTTCTTTTCTTTCTTCTCTTCTTCTTTTTCCTTTTTATTTTTCTCTAGCATTTTGTTAATTGAATTTAATATATCATCTGAATTCTCATCAAAGTCATCTTTCACTAAATTAAACATTTTTTTCTCCTCTCTTTTCAAAATCATTATACTATTTCATATTTAAAATTTCAACTCATTCATATTTAAATTTTTAAATTGTAACATCTTCTTAAAATTAACGCACTTTACTAGACTTTTATCGCATTTTGTTGTAAACTTAAAATTGATAAAGAACGAATTCAAACGGAGGTTTACATGAGAAATTTATTTAAAAACGAAAACATGAATCCAAATCACTCAAATTGGGATAAAGTCATTTCTAGAATTTCGCCTTTATCTTCTAGAAATTCTGATATTAGAACTGAATTTGATAGAGATTATACCCGAATCATTCATTCCAATGCCTATCGAAGGTTAAAACATAAAACACAGGTATTTTTCTCTCCTGAAAACGATCATATTTGTACAAGAGGAGAGCATGTTACCCATGTAGAATCAATTAGTTATACAATTGCTAAGTATTTGGGGCTTAATACAGAATTAACAAAAGCCATCGCAGTTGCTCACGACTTAGGCCATAGCCCTTTTGGCCATAGTGGTGAAAAAATTCTTTCAGAAATTTCTAAAAGAGATTTAGGTATTTCTTTTTGGCATGAAAAAAATGGATTACATTTTGTAGATTCTATTGAACTTTTAGAAGGTCATGATGGTTATAAAAAAAATTTAAATTTATCTTATGGAATAAGAGATGGTATCCTTTCACATTGTGGCGAAATCACGGAAAATACACTTAGACCGAGAGAAGAATTTATTGATTTAAACGATTACCATTATCCAAATGAGTATGCACCCTATACTTGGGAAGGCTGTATAATAAAAATTGCTGATAAAATTGCTTATTTAGGTCGTGATATTGAAGATGCCATTACTCTTGGAATATTAGATAATCATTTACAAGAACTCTATAATCTATTAAATTACAATTCTTCTGAGCAGAAATTAAATAATAGTAATATTATTAATTATTTAGTAACTGATTTATGTGAAAACTCTTCTCCTGAAAAAGGATTACATTTTTCAGACAAAGCTTTTGACTTAATCAACAAAATAAAGGATTTTAACCTGTCTCTTATACACATCTCCGAGCCCACGAGACGCGTAGTAATCTCGT
>USQP01000176.1 GCA_900556945.1 uncultured Clostridium sp. | reverse complement strand
TCTAGCTTCGTCGGCAGCGTCAGATGTGTATAAGAGACAGTCTTTATAGTTTTTCCATTATATTTTATTGTTATTTTTACATTCTCGTTGTTTTGACATACTCTTTCTCTTTCTTCATCACTAAAATAAGTTAGTGGATATACTAATACATTTATATATGGTTGTATTTTATTTTCTGTACTTGTATTTGTCTTTTCATTTGTACTACTGCTTTTATTTGAACTACTTGAACTGTTAGTAGAATTATTGTTATTAGAAATATTATTTTCTCCCATATCTACCCAGCCTTTTTGAACTAGGAATTGTAGTAATGTATCATTATGAAAATCTCCTGTTGGGTTGTTAATGTCATAAAACTCTTGAATTTCTTTCAGTTGTTCTGCTGTTGGTTCAAAGTCTAAACCAAATTCAGAATTTACAGAAGAAATTGCATTTTTTATATCGTCATTTATTTGAATATTTTCTTCACTTGTTATTTCAGTGTTAGTTTTATTATTCGTTTCGTCATAATATTTTTTGCTCATAGCCACAAAATTCATATAAACACCATTTGGGTTTTCATCGAAATAATATAAAACATTATCGTAAAAATAATGACCGAAGTTATCTTCATTCGTTAAATTCTTGATACGAGTATTTACCACAGAGGAAGTATAATCAGTTAGAGCCATTATAGCAGATGCATAATTTAAATTTAGCAGGTTAATAGTAAAAGTAGAACTATCATGTACACTTTGTGGGTTAAATCCAATAGAGCACTCAACTATATAATTAGTATCTTGTTCTACCCATATGATTATGGAATAACCAATTTTATAACACGCATACTTTCTTAATCCGTTATCCGATGAACCGAATATATGAAAAACCAGTATCTTCTATACAATGTATTTCTTTAGCTGCTTTTACCTCTAAATCATTTTTTCCTTGATTAGTACTTATTGTTTCTATTGCCTTATTATATTTTTCACAAAAATCCGCAATAGTTTTCTTGAAACGCATACCATAAAAATTATTACTTTCAACTACTTTTAATTCTTTAAAAAATACTTTTATTTCCGTATTTTTATCAACTTTCTTTTTAGCAGAAGGATATTGAGATTCAACAACGTATTCATTTGGATTTGACTCAGTAAGCTTTTTATCATAATCAGTTAAGCTAATCTCTAAACCGACTTTATTAAGTATTTCTCTTGCTTCATTTATTGTCATACCCTCAACGTTAGGAACTTCTACTTGTGCTGCTAGTCTTGCTTCTTCAGCAGCTACTCGTTTTTTATTATCTAAGTTCTGTTTTAACATAATAATTCCACCTATTAGTGTTGGTATTACTATAATACATACAGCTACAATTATACTAATTTTTAGTTGTTTTGCTTTCTTTTCTTTCTCCATTTTAAATCCCCCTATATTATATTTAATTATATGACTTTATTCGACAAAAAACAACAATTATTTTTCTTTGTCCTTTTTCTTTTTGAAATAACTATATATTCCGTAAGCAATTAGAACTAAAAGCATTATTCCCATTACTATTAGAAAAGTTTTTTGTTCAGTAGGTGTCATTTCAGCCCATGTTTTTCCAGTTCCTCCATATAATGTCATCATTTTTTACACCTCCTTATTTTATCACTTTTTTAATGGTTTTAATTGCTCTTTGTTGTATCTTTTAGCACCCCATAAATAGCCATTGCATTTAGTATTTAAGCAACCTGTATGTCCTCTTGGGTCTTCATATATTGTTCTGCCGACATCTCCAACATCTTATTGTTTGTCCAGCTTTTATTGGCGTTATTATATTTGTGTACATTTTTCTTCACGCTCCTATCATATCACTTTTACTTTAATCTTTCAAGTATCACTGTATATTTTAAAGTATTATTTTCTTCTATTAAAGTCATACTACTAGTAAAATGCTAAGAGAGGTGTATTTTATGGACGAAATTACAAAACCTGACGTTCTTCAAACTATTGGAAAAAATGTCAAACGAATTAGATTATTGCGAGGTTTTAGTCAGCAAAATCTTTCTGATGATTTAGATAAATCTGTTAACTTTGTTAGCTTATTAGAAAATGGCAAAACTGGTCTTTCTGTACAAACTATTATTGATATATGTACAGCTCTTAACGTGGATGCTAATGCTATATTTGAGGGGGTTATTCCAATGGCTGATATCAAAGAAGATACTTTTATTATTAACTCGCTTAATCTGTTCGACAAAACTGACAAAGCTATGGTTACAAACCTTATCAATTATATTATCAATTCCAAAAATTAGTATGAAAAACAAAAAGGGGATATCTGCTGTTAGATATCCCTTGATTTTTTATCTTCAATTTCTTTGTCTAGTTGTCTTGACATTGCAAATCCTGCACAAAATAGTTCGAAATCTATTACGTCATACATTGCATTTTGTAGACAAGTTAAATTATCTAGTTCTTCTCTGTACTGGTCACCGATTGTTGTTAGTAGTTTTTCTTCTGCTTGGATTACCTCGTCTTGTTTTGCTTTGTATTCTGCACTTGGTTTTAGATTCTCGACTGCCATGTCATACAGTCTTTTTAAAATTTCCTTTTCTTCCATAATTGCAACACTCTCCTAGTATTTTACCTAAAACTATTATACTATAAAAACAAGTGTTTGTATATGACTGAGACAAAAATTGTAGAAATATTTTTACTGAAAGTCTGCTTGGGGTGTGCCTTTGGGGTCGTGCTATTCCTGCTCGTAGTCTCGCAGGAATTATTGCCACTGCGTGTCAATATCGCACGTTTTGTTTTTTCATTGGCAGTTGGTGTCGCTTATGGGCTTATCGCCCAACGCTCCACTTCGGTTTTGTTTTTATTTTATTATGGGGAACTAGGGTATTTCTTTTTCTATATTTATTTTTGAAAAAACCTTATTATTCTTGAAAACATTAGTATTATCTGTCTCTTATACACAT
>USQP01000175.1 GCA_900556945.1 uncultured Clostridium sp. | reverse complement strand
AATTATAGCTAGAAAAAACATGAATTAAATTAGGAACTTAGCAGTAACCTAAATAAAACTCCTTTCATATGATATAAAAAAATGAGAGGAGTTTATTTTTATGGATTATGAATTAATGATGAACGGAAATGTAAAAATAGGACAAAAAGCACCGGATTTTGATGCTACAACAACTTTTGGAGAAATTAAATTAAAAGATTATCAAGGAAAGTGGCTAGTTCTATTTTCACATCCAGGAGATTTTACCCCAGTATGCACAACTGAAATGATTGCATTTACAAGAGCGCATACATATTTTAAAGATATGAATACAGAACTACTAGGATTAAGTGTTGATAGTAACAGTTCACATCTAGCTTGGATGTATGATATCTATTGTAGAACAGGAATTAGAGTATCCTTTCCAATTATAGCAGATAGAAATGGACAGATTGCAAGAAAATATGGAATGATAGCAAATGATATTAGTAATACACAAACCGTTCGAAATGTATTTATTATCGATGATAAAGGAATCGTGAGAACAATATTAGTTTATCCAATGAATGTAGGAAGATTTATTCCTGAAATAATTAGAATTGTTCAAGCTTTGCAAATGGCAGATTGCAGCAAAGGTTCAACAGCTGCAAATTGGATGCCAAATCAGCCAGTTATTGTTCCAATGCCTACAACTTATAAGCAATTAGAAGAAAGAGTGGAAAGTATAAATAAGAATAGAAATGGAATTAGCTGGTATCTAAGTTTTAAAGAACCGCCAGAAGAATGTATAAGAACGAAAGAAGACTGTAATACATTAGAAGAGGGAAAATAAAAAATGTAGGAAAGTAGAAATTAAAAAAATTTTAAAAAAGTATTACACAAAAATAAAATTTGTGCTATAATAAATAAGTCGAGCAGTGAATAGCGTAAGTCCAGATTAAATGGACTTACGTTATTTTTTTGTTTGCTTAAAAAATATTATAAAAAATAGGAGGAAGAAATTCATTATGGAAGAAACAAAAAAGAACAAGATGGCAGACGCACCTATGAAAAAATTATTTTGGAAAATGGGGTTGCCAATGATTGTATCAATGGTTTTACAAGCACTATATAATGTAGTTGATAGTATTTTTGTAGCCAATATGGGAGAAGAAGGAGCAATTGCCAACCAGGCATTAACAATTGCTTTTCCCATACAAATATTAATTATTGCTATAGGAGTTGGAACAGGCGTTGGTTTAAACGCATTGCTTTCAAAAAGTTTAGGAGAAAAAAATAATGAAAAAGTAAACAAAGTAGCAGGAAATGGTATATTTCTTAGTATTTGTATATTTCTTGTATTCTTATTATTTGGAGCGTTTGGCTCAGAGTGGTTCATTTCATTATTTGCTGGTGGAAACAATGAAGTGATTTTTATGGGAACCACTTATTTACAAATTTGTTGCTGTTTTTCTATTCGGAGCGATAGGTTATACTGTTTATGAAAGATTTTTACAATCAACAGGAAAAACGATGCTTTCTACGATTGCACAAATATCAGGAGCAGTTACCAATATTGTTTTAGACTATATTTTTATTTATCCTTGTAAAATGGGAGTCGCAGGAGCAGCATGGGCTACTGTTATAGGACAATTTGTATCTTTAGCCATGGCTATGATTTTCCATTATGCCTTAAACAAGGAGATAAGTGGAAAAGTTAAATATATAAAACCAGAATTTAATTTAATAAAAGGTATTTATAATATTGGCATTTCAGCTGCTATTATGCAAGCATTACTTTCCGTTATGATGGCTGGAGTGAATGCTATACTAGGAAGTGCTCATGCTAATCCGACAATTTTAGTAGGTTCATTTGGCATTTATTATAAAATTCAACAAATTGCGTTATTTTCGGCATTTGGGTTATCGAATACGATCATTTCAATTTTATCATTTAATTATGGAATGAAAGATAAAGAAAGAATCGATGACTGTATCAAATATGGAATCATTGACACTTTTATTGTTACATTGATATTAACTGTTATATTTGAACTTTTTGCACAGTCTCTGGCAAGTTTATTTGGATTAACAGGAGGAAGTACAACTGAAATTATAACAATATGTGCAACTGCTATTAGAATTGCTAGTATAGGTTATATATTTATGGGATTCTCAGTTGCCGTGCAAGGTATTTTGCAATCTTTGGGATATGCGCTAAGACCATTAGTTATTTCTTTATTAAGGCTAATAATATTCGTATTTCCAATAGCATATTTATTTACACTATCTGATAATGTTACAAATATTGTTTGGTGGACTTTTCCAGTAGCAGAAGTAGCCACTGCACTAATTTCGATATGGATTTTAAAGAAATCATATAAAGAAAAAATAGAAACCATACAAAAAGCAAAAGCTTCTGAAATAAATAAAAAATTGATTCTATCTATTTCTCGTGAACATGGAACAAACGGAAAAGAAATAGCTAGAAAAGTCGCTGAACAATTAGGTTTAAAATTCTATGATAAAGAAGAAATGAAAAAATATGCAATAAAGCACGCTTTAGCTTCTAATAGCCATACAGATGATGAATTATACAAGTTTTATTTATCATTAGATGCAGAAAAAGATGCTATAATAAAACAAGCAGAAACAATTAAATTAATTGCATCAGAAGATAATTGTGTTATTGTTGGTAGAGCATCAGATTATATATTAAAAGATAATCCAAATCTAATTAAGATATTTTTATATGCACCATTAGAATATAGAATTAATAAAGTGAAAGAAATGTATCACGATACTTACAAAGACGCTAAAAAACACGTACTAGATTCGGATAAATCAAGAGCATCCTATTATGAAGTTATTTCAAATCAATCTTGGGGACAAAAAGAGAACTATGATTTATGTCTTAACTGTGAAATTGGTAACGATAAAATTGTAGAAGTTATTTGTGAATATATTAAACCTGTCTCTTATACACATCTCCGAGCCCACGAGAC
>USQP01000174.1 GCA_900556945.1 uncultured Clostridium sp. | reverse complement strand
CAATGTAATTTTTTTCTAATAATTCAATTGTGATTTTCATTAAAGTAAGAGAATCCGCTCCCAGTTCTAAAATGTTATCATCAATACCAATTGAATTTATATGCATAGCGTCTTCTAAAACAGCTTGAAAAGTTCTTTCAAAATCATTTCGAGGAGCGACATATTTTTTCTTCTTTTCAACTTTAACTTCCATTGCTAAAAGAGCTTTTCGGTCAACTTTTCCATTACTTGTAAGAGGTAATTTATCTAAAAACACAAAGAAGTTTGGAACCATATATTCTGGAACCAGTTTAGAAATATAAGTTTTTAAATCATCAACTGCTTCCTTTTTATCCATTACTACATAAGCAACAAGATAAGAATCAGTATCCCCATTTTTCTTAGGTAAAACAACACATTTATGAATATGAGGATGTTTTAATAGCTTACTTTCTATTTCTCCAATTTCAATACGAAAACCTCTAATTTTTACTTGATTGTCAATTCTTCCCATATAATATAAATCACCATTAGAGTCAAGTATTGCATCGTCAGCAGAATGATATAAGATTTCATCTGGACAGTAAGGATTTTTAACAAATCTATCTTTATTTAGTTCGGGGCGATTCAAATAACCTTTACAAACACCAAGACCACTTATACACATTTCACCTTCTACGCCATAAGGTAAAATATGAAGGTATTGATCCATAACATATACTTTTAAAGTAGGAATTGGCTTTCCAATATTAGAATCACTAGAAAGTAAATCGGTATCAGACAATTCTTTAAAAGTAACGTGTACCGTTGTTTCAGTGATACCATACATATTAATTATTTTAGTAAACGGATACTTCTCTTTCCAAGGACGTACTAAAATTGGCTTTAATGCTTCACCACCAAAAATAAGATAGCGAATACACAAAGAAGAGTCTTTATTTAAAAGTTCTCGATCTAATAAATTATAAAAGTAAGTAGGTGTTTGATTTAACACAGTTACTTTTTCACTTCTTAGTAATTGTAAAAACTGATTTGGATCTTTTGCTGTTGTCTCAGGAACTAGAATTAACTTGCCGCCATATAATAAAGAGCCATATAATTCCCAAACAGAAAAGTCAAAGGCAACAGAGTGAAACATAGTCCATACATCATTTTCATCAAAATTAAATTGAAATTGACTATTTTTTATTAAGCGGACTACATTTCTATGGCATAACATAACACCTTTCGGAATACCTGTAGATCCCGAAGTATAAATAATGTAAATTAAATCTTCTGGAGAATTAAGACAAGGTAAATCAGTGGTATCATTTTGATAAATAGGATTTGAATTTACATTATCTAATAAATAGCAATCAATAGGGATTTCTAAATCTTTTTGATGAAGATGATTGGTTAAAAAGATTTTTGCAGAACTATCTTTTAACATAAAAGACACTCTTTCTTGAGGATAGGATAAATCAATTGGTAAATAACATCCTCCTGCTTTCAAAATTCCCAAAATTCCTACTACCATTTCAAGTGATTTATTTAAGCGAATTGCAATTACGTCGTTTGGTTGTACACCTAGATTTCTTAAAAAATAGGCAACTTGGTTAGCCTTCTTATTCAATTCTTCATAGGTCATAAAAGAATTTTTATATCGAATAGCAATATGATTAGGAGTCAGTTTAACTTGTTCTTCAAATAATTGAGAAATAGTTTTATTAGAAGGATAAGAACAATCACTTTTTTCTGAAAAAGATAAAATTTCTTTTAATTCTTTAGGAGTGGTAATTGAAATATCTTTCAAAGCTATTTCAGGTTTCTTTAAAACTTGTGAAAGTATATATAAAACTCTAGCATGAAATTGTCTAACAGAAGTTTCCGTATATTTTGATAATTTATAATCATAAGCAATATTGATAGAACCAGAATCATTTAAATCAAAAAAATGAATATCAAAATCATCTGAAATAGAGCCGTTAAAGCTCCACTCAGAAGTATATTGCATATCATCCTCTGTTTTTATTTTTGTAATTTGATAAGAAAGAAGTATTTGGTAAAGATTTGGAACTTTAGAATCTTCTTTCCTAACATTTTCTAAGATATTTTGATAAGAATATTTTTGGTGACGATAAATAGAAGTAAAATTAGTGGCAATTTTACTTGCAAAATTAGTAAAGTTTGATGTATCTTCTATTTTAATACGAACAGGTATGGTATTAATAAACATTCCCATAGTATCTTTCTGAGCGACAGAAGTTCTATTTAAAATAGGAGTACCTAGAATAAAGTCGTTAGATTGATTGATACGCCCAATATAAATAGAATAAACAGCTATCAGTAAATTAAATAAAGAAAGATTATAAGAACGACAAAAATCGTTCATTTTTCCTACTAGTGAGGAAGGTAAATGAAAAATTTTTCTCTTTGCCTGAAAAGAGAAATCTTGTTTTTTTTCTGTTTGGAAAGTTGGAATCGTAATACAGTCTGGACGATTTTCCAAATAAGTCTGCCAAAACTCTTTATCTTTTTCAAATTTATGACTGGTTAAATATTTTTTTTCATAATTAATGTAATCAATATAAGAAGTTTTATTAGATTCCATAGGAATACTATGAGATATATGATAGTATTTTTTTATGATGTCTTTGGCAATTAATCCCAAAGTCCAAGAATCAGAAATAAGATGATGGATATTAACAATAACTCCACCTGTTTCATCAGGATATTTAAAAATTTTAAAATCAAATAAATCAGAATGTAAAATATCAAAGATATGAGATTTCATTTTCTTTTCAATTTTGCGCAAATCTCTTTTAGAGTCAATTTCTAGTAAATCGATATGATAATCAACATATTCTTCAAAAGTCTGATAAATGCAGCCATCCTTAATAACAAAATTGGCATGAAAATTATCATTTTCAGCAATAATTAAATCAATTGTTTGTTTTAAGATATTAAAATCAAGTGGCTCAAATATATGAATTGTACCACAAATATTATTT
>USQP01000173.1 GCA_900556945.1 uncultured Clostridium sp. | reverse complement strand
TTACTACGCGTCTCGTGGGCTCGGGATGTGTATAAGAGACAGGGTTTATAGATTAAGAAGTGTTACAAATCCGATATATAACTTAAGGAAGAGTGAGAGAGAATATGAGTGATAATAGACAAGAGCATATTAGAAATTTTAGTATTATAGCACATATAGATCATGGAAAATCAACTTTAGCAGATCGATTAATTGAGATGACAGGGGTACTGTCAAAAAGGGAAATGGAAAGCCAAATTTTAGACAATATGGAGATTGAAAAAGAAAGAGGAATTACTATAAAATCGCAAGCAGTAAGGATGATATATAGAGCAAAAGATGGACAAGAATATACTTTTAATTTAATTGATACTCCTGGTCATGTTGACTTTAACTATGAGGTTTCAAGAAGTTTAGCTGCTTGTGATGGAGCTATTTTAGTGGTAGATTCTAGTCAAGGAGTTGAAGCACAGACTTTAGCAAATGTATATTTAGCGATTGATAATAATTTAGAGATACTACCAGTATTGAACAAAATAGATTTACCAAATGCAAGAGTGGAAGAGGTAAAAAATGAAATTGAAGAAATCATAGGAATACCAGCACAAGAAGCACCATGTATTTCAGCTAAATCAGGCTTAAATGTTGAAGAAGTTTTAGAAAAAATTGTGACAGATTTACCAGCTCCACAAGGAGATGAAAATGCTAAAACAAAATGTTTGATATTCGATTCTTATTATGACAATTATAAAGGTGCAGTAGCTTATGTGAGGGTTGTAGACGGAAGGATAAAAGTTGGCGATGAAATTAAATTAATGGCAACTAACAAAGTATTCACTGTAGCGGAGGTTGGATACTTTGTACCGGGTACCTATATGCCAACTGTCGAAATAAAAGCAGGAGAAGTTGGGTATATTGCAGCAAGTATAAAAACTTTATCAGATATTCATGTGGGAGATACCATTACTTTAAAGGATAATCCTGCGGACAAACCTTTGAAAGGATATAAAAAAGTAACGCCAATGGTATATTGTGGTCTTTATCCGATTGATGGAAGCCAATATGAGGATTTAAAGGAAGCGTTAGAAAAATTAAAATTGAATGATGCGGCATTAGAGTATGAACCAGAATCTTCAGCTGCTTTAGGATTTGGTTTTCGATGTGGATTTCTAGGACTATTACATTTAGAAATTATAGAAGAAAGACTAGATAGAGAATTTGACTTAGGCTTGATTACTACAGCACCTTCTGTTATTTATAAGGTTTATAAAACAGATGGTGAAATTTTAGAATTATATAATCCAGAAGATTTACCAAAGCAGCAAGAAATTTCGTATATGGAGGAACCTTTTGTTACGGCTAATATTTTGACTCCTAAAGAATACGTTGGAAATATTATGGAATTATGTCAAGGAAGACGTGGCATTTATATTGATATGAAATATCTAGATGAAAGTAGGGTTACATTAGTATATGAGATGCCTTTAAACGAAATTATATATGATTTTTTTGATAATTTGAAATCAAAAACAAAAGGATATGCATCTTTAGACTATGAATTTAAAGAATATAGAAAATCAAATTTGGTAAAATTAGATATTCATATTAATGGAGAACCAGTGGATGCACTTAGTTTTATTGTTCATAAAGATGGTGCTTACAACAGAGGAAAGAAGATGGTGGAAAAATTAAAGACCGTTATACCAAGAAAATTATTTAAAATACCAATTCAAGCAGCAGTAGGCGGACAAATTATAGCAAGAGAGACAATATCAGCTATGAGAAAAGATGTATTAGCAAAATGTTATGGTGGTGATATCACGAGAAAGAAAAAGTTATTAGAAAAGCAAAAAAGAGGAAAGAAAAAAATGCGTGAGATAGGTAATGTAGAAATACCGCAGGAAGCATTCTTGAGTGTTTTAAAATTAGATGATGAATAAGGAATGTTTTAATGGAAATAAAAGAGCTAGAAAAAATATTCAAAAAGTGAATGCTAGATATTATGAAAAAAGAGAAATTATTGTAAAGTAGCGTAAGGAAAGGATAAAAATGAAAAATAATAATAAAAAGCAAAAATTGGAAGAAAAGAATTATAATGACCAGGTAGAAGGTAGAAATTCTGTCTTAGAATTATTAGAAAGTGGAAAAGATATTAATAAAATATTTGTTACAAAAGGAGAAAGGCATGGTTCTATTAATAAGATTATAGCAATTGCAAAAGAAAAAAAGGTAATTATAGTGGAGAAAGATAAGAGACAAATGGAAGAAATGGCACAAACTCAAAATTATCAAGGTGTTATTGCTATTGTTCCACCTTTTGAATATTGCCAAATCGATGATATATTAGAGGAAGCGAAAAGCAAAAACGAAGATCCATTTGTTTTAATATTAGATGGAATTGAAGACCCTCATAATCTAGGTTCGATTATTAGAACTGCTGAAACGGCAGGAGTTCATGGGATAATTATACCAAAAAGAAGAGCAGCAACCGTGAATAGTACAGTTAATAAAACGTCTGCTGGGGCAGTAGAACATATGAAAATAGCTAGAGTGACCAATATATCAGATAGTATAGAAACTTTAAAAAAAGAAGGACTTTGGATTTGCGGAACGGATGTAAATACATCAACTTATTATTATGACCAAGATTTAACAGGAGCTATCGGAATTGTGATAGGCAATGAAGGGAATGGAATGAGTGAGAAGGTTAAAAAGAATTGTGATTTTTTAGTTAAAATTCCTATGAAGGGAAAAGTGATGTCTTTGAATGCTTCTGTATCAACAGGGATTATAGTGTATGAAGCAGTAAAGCAAAGAACAAAATAGAAAATAAATGTAAAAGGAAAAGGAGAAACAATTATGATGACTAAAAAAAAGAGAAAAACTTTATTAATAGTGGTATTGACGTTTCTTATTTTGACAATAGCAACAACTTTAATTGTATTATATTTAAATACAGACCTATTTAAATCTGTCTCTTATACACATCTGACGC
>USQP01000172.1 GCA_900556945.1 uncultured Clostridium sp. | reverse complement strand
AGCTTCGTCGGCAGCGTCAGATGTGTATAAGAGACAGGTTTTATCTTGTACTTTATTCTCTTTCTTTCTATTTCCAGGTGGTAACATAAGCTTTATGCAATCTGATATATTACAAAAATATCTTTTCGCCATCCATCTAGCAAGTTCGATTTGCTTGTCTGTTAAACTATCTTCCATTTTTGCTATATCTTTTACTTCAAATTCTGACTGCTCTTTTATTCCTACTACAAAAGCTTCTTCTAGTTTTTCGCCTCTGCCAAAGGGAACAAGCACTTTACTACCAATTATAATAAAGTCTTCTAGCTCTTTTGGTATATTATAGTCAAATGTTCTATTTAATTTTTTAGCTGTTCTATTTATGATTACTTCTGCTATCATTTCTTCTCCTTTGGTTGATATGGTTACTTGATAGAATTTAATTATTTTTTCAATAGTAGTATATCAAATTTCGCAATTTATTACAATAAAAGAATAAAAATTGAGAAATCACTATTTGAAGTAATTTCTCATAATTTCTATTTTCTTGCATCTATTTTTCTAATCTTCTTTCATTTTCTATTATAGCCATGATTAGTTTTACAGTTTTCTCAAAATCATCATTTTTTATCATATAATCATATAAATTTATTTTTGTTTCTTCATATTCTAATCTTCCCAGTCTTAATTCAATCTCTTCTTCACTTAGGTTGTCGCCTCTCTGAATGAGTCTTCTTTTTAATTCTTCTCTTTCAACTCTTAAAAAGATTGTAACTAATTTGGTTTCATTCTTTAATAATTTTATCAAGTTCTCTGTACCGTTTACTTCAATATCTTTAACGATTGTTTTTCCACTTGCTATTTTTTCATTCATTAATTTCTTGGACGTACCATAGTAATTTCCATGATGTAAATCATATTCATAAAATTCATTATTTTTTATTTTTTCTTCAAATTCTCTTTTTGTAATAAAATGATATTGTACTCCTTCTTTTTCTCCTGGTCTTGGCTCTCTAGAAGTATATGAAGGCAAAGATATTACATTTTCCATCCTTTTTATTAGTTCTTTTTTTATAGTATCTTTTCCTGCTCCTGATACTCCTGATAATATTACTAGCATATTTCTACCTTCCCCTCTGCAATTTCATTAGCAGCTAAAGTAACGGGGGATTCTTCTTTTGCCTCTGTCCTAGGTTCATCTCCTTCTGCTATCTGTCTTGCACGTCTTGCTGTTGCAATTACTAATTCATATCTATTTTCTGCTTTATTTAATAATTCTGAAACACTTGGTTTTACCATCATTTTTAAATCACTCCCTATTCTTATTATTTACTAGTATCTACTAGTTGTTTACTAATATCTTCTTGTGGCATAGTTTTATCAATTCTTGCTCCGACTGTTTCTGGTTGAACCGCTGATAATATAATATGCCCTGAATCCATAATTAATACGGCTCTTGTCCTCCTACCATAAGTAGCATCAACTGCTGTTTTATTGTCTTTTGCCTCTTGCACCATTCTTTTAATCGGTGCTGATTCTGGACTTACAATTGCTACTATTCTTTCTGCTGAAACAATATTACCAAATCCTATATTTACTAATTGCATAAAATCAATCCTTTCTATTCTATATTTTGAACTTGTTCTCTTATGTTTTCTATTTCTGTTTTCAAATCTATTACATCATTTGTAATTTCTAAATTATTTGCTTTTGAACCAATGGTATTCGTTTCTCGGTTCATTTCCTGAATAATAAAATCTAATTTTTTTCCAATTGCTTCATCCGAATTTAATAACATCTCAAATTGTGATATATGACTATTTAGTCTTGTTACTTCTTCTTGAATCGAACACTTATCCGCATATATAACAACTTCTTGTGCCAATCTTGATGAATCTATTTCTTGGTCTCTTAGAATTTGTTTCATTCTTTCTTCTAATTTTACTACATATTCTTCAATAAGTCCAGTAGAAAGTTTAGATATTTCATTAACTTTTAATTGTATCTTGTTTAGTCTTGCCAACAAATCTTCTGCTATTTTTTTACCTTCTAGTTGTCTCATTTGCACGAAACTATCTGTTGCTGTTTTCACAGTTTCTAATACTTCTTTTTTGATTGTTTCATCATCTTGATTATTTTGTATATTTAATACATCCGGATATTTTGATATATCTGTAACCTGTATATCTGCTAATATATTTTCTTTTTCTGCTAATTTTTTCAACTCATTGATATACGTTTTTGCTAATTCCGCATTTATTTTTATTTCTTTTCCTTCTAATGAATTGTTTTCAAAACTAACATAAACATCAATTTTTCCTCTTTTTACTTTAGCCCCAATTTCTTGCTTTATTATTTCTTCTAAATAACTAATCTGCTTTGGCATTTTTACTGATACATCCAAATATCTATGATTCACACTTTTTATTTCTATCTGATATTCTCTTAAATCTTTCGATAAATTTGCCCTGCCATATCCTGTCATACTTTTAATCATTTTCTTTTACCTCTTTTTTTAATTTTGTTGACTTCTTTTTAGCTGTTGTCGTTTTTTGACTTGGTTTCTCTGTAGTCTTTTTCTTTGAATCTTCTTTTCGTGCTTGTTTTTGACTTTCTTTTTTTGTTCTTGTTGTTTGTTTCTTTTTTGATTTTTCTTTTTCACTATTACTACTTTTTTTACTTGAAGTTTTTTTCATAGTTTTTGTTGTCTCTTCACTAATTTTCTTGTTTTTATCAGTACCTTTTGTTTTTACCTTCACTTCTTTTGTCCTAGTTGTTTTATTTGTTTTAGATTTATTATCATCTTCATCCACTTTTTTGGTTTTATTACTTTTTTGTACCTCTTTTTGTTTTAAATCCTCTCCATCTTTTTCTCTTTGTTCTTCAAATTTTTTCTTTCTTTTCTTTGCTTCTTTTTTTACTGGTTCATCTTCCTTAACAATTTCAGATATATCACTTCTGTCTCTTATACACATCTGACGCTGCCGACGAAGCTAGAAGTGTA
>USQP01000171.1 GCA_900556945.1 uncultured Clostridium sp. | reverse complement strand
TACGAGATTACTACGCGTCTCGTGGGCTCGGAGATGTGTATAAGAGACAGAAAAAAGACCAAGTAATTAATGCAGCAGATGGGTATGCAAGAAACTTTTTATTTCCTAAGAATTTAGCAGTAGAAGCAAATGCTGAAAATATGAGTAAACTAAAAGCAAAAAAAGATTCGAATGCTTATAAAAAAACACAAGAAAAAGAAGAAGCTAAAAAAATAGCAGATAAGCTTTCAAAAATATTGCTAAAAATACCTGTAAAGGCTGGAGAAAATGGAAAGATATTTGGAGGAGTATCAGCAAAAGAAATTTCTGACTTATTAAAAGAGGAGTATAAAATAGAAGTAGATAAAAAGAAGATAGAACTAAAAGAAACAATAAAAACTTTGGGAATAAGAAACATAACGATCAAATTATATGAGGGTGTTGTTGGAAGCTTAAAAATTGATGTGATTAGTAAATAAAATTATAATAGGGACGTATAGGCATTGGAAAAAGAAAAAGAGACTACTTAGAATTGTCCCCGAATGGACAAAAATGTCCATTCGGAAACGTCCCCAACAGGACATGGGGGGATTAAAATGGAATTAGGAAAAGTACCACCACACGATTTGGAGGCAGAGCAAGCAATTATTGGTAGTATGCTTACTGATAAAGATGCAGTTATCTCTGCCATAGAAGTACTAAAAGAAGAAGATTTTTATAGAGAAGATAATAAGGCAATTTATACTGCTATTTTAAATTTATATAATCGTGCAGAGCCAATTGATATTATTACGGTAAAAGCAGAGTTGGAATCGATGGGAAAATTTGAACAAGTTGGGGGATTAGAGTATTTAGCAGAATTGCCAGAAAAGGTTCCTACTACTGCTAATGCTATGAAATATATAAAAATAGTAGAAGAGAAATCAACTTTAAGAAGATTGATTAAAACAGCGAATGAAATTATAGAGCTAGGCTACCATCCTACAGAAGATGTAGAAGACATTATGGAAGGGGCAGAAAAGAAGATATTTAATATTATGCAGGATAAAAGTCAGAAAAGTTATGCACCAATTAAAGACGTTTTAGTAGAAAGCTTTACAAAATTGGAGGAATTATATAACAGAAAACAACATATTACAGGTGTTCCATCTGGCTTTACGGAATTGGATTATCGAACAGCTGGATTCCATGGTTCTGAACTGATTTTAATTGCAGCAAGGCCAGCTATGGGTAAAACAGCATTTGCTTTAAATATAGCAACAAATGCAGCAATTAAAGCCAACGTGCCAGTAGCCGTATTTAGTTTGGAAATGTCAAAGGAACAATTAGTAAATAGAATTATGTGTAGCGAATCTATGGTGGATAGCAACAAAGTAAGGACAGGAAAGTTAGAAGAGGATGATTGGACAAAATTAGCAGGTTCTATTGGACCTTTGTCAGAAGCGGAGATTTACATTGATGATACACCGGGCATTAATATTATGGAGATTAGAGCGAAGTGTAGAAAACTAAAATTAGAAAAAAATATTGGAATGGTTGTAATTGATTACTTACAACTAATTCAAGGTAGTGGTAAAAGAAGTGCCAGTCGTGAACAAGAAATTTCAGAAATTAGTAGGTCATTAAAAATACTTGCTAAAGAATTAAATGTACCAGTAATTGCATTATCACAATTATCAAGAGCAGCAGAACAACGTCCAGATCATAGACCAATGCTTTCTGACTTGAGAGAATCAGGAGCAATTGAGCAAGATGCTGATATTGTTATGTTTTTATATAGAGATGACTATTATAATCAGGACAGTGAGAAGAAGGATATTGCTGAAGTAATTATTGCAAAACATAGAGGTGGTTCAACAGGAACGGTTGAATTACTATGGCTTGGAAGTTATACAAAATTCGTTAATTTGGAAAAAAGATTTGATGATTAATATATTTTTGGTTCGGAGACGAATGGAATAGAATACTTGATAAAAAGCTATAAATGTAGTAAAATAAGTAATATTAGGAATTAATATTACTTATTTTTAAAATTTATGGATAAACGATTTCCATCTAGAAAGGATAAAAATGAAAAATAAAGTTATAGAAACAATTAAAAAATATAATCTAATAGAAAATGGAGACAAGCTAGTATTAGGAGTATCTGGGGGACCAGATTCTATTGCTATGCTTGACATTTTAAATGAAATAAAAATAGATGAGAAAATTGATTTAAAGTTTAACATAGTTGTTGCTCATATCAACCATATGATAAGAGAAGAAGCAACAGATGATGAAGCATTTGTAAAAGATTTTTGCAAGAAAAAAAGTATTGAATTTTATTCCAAAAGTATAGATGTTCAAAAACTTGCTAATACTAATAAAATAGGAACAGAAGAAGCAGGAAGAAATGCACGATATGAATTCTTCGATGAAATTTTAAAAAAAACAACATCGAATAAGGTTGCAATTGCCCATAATAAAAATGATAAAGCAGAAACTATAATTATGAATTTTATGAGGGGTAGTGGAATTTCAGGATTAAAGGGAATAGAAGAAAAGAGAGAAAAATATATTAGACCATTAATTGAATGTGAACGTATAGAAATTGAAAAATATTGTGAAGAGCAAAAATTAAATCCAAGAATTGATAAAACCAACTTTGAAAATGAATATACAAGGAACAAAATCAGGAATATAGTAATTCCGTATGTAAAGCAAGAATTTAATCCGAATATTATTAACACATTAAATCGCTTATCAGAATTAGTAAAAGAAGAGGAAGAATATATTGAAAAACAGGTAAAAAAATCTTACTATAATTTATTGGTAGAAGAAGATGAAAAACAAATTGTTTTAGACCTAAGGAAGTTTAATCAGGAAGAAAAAGTAATAAAGTCAAGGCTTGTGCTATATACTATAATGAGACTTTTTGGAACTTCAAAGGGAGTGGAAAAAATACATGTAGAAGATATTATAAAGTTATGTAACAATAATATTGGAAATAAGTATTTGACTCCTAATAAAAATATAAAAATATTA
>USQP01000170.1 GCA_900556945.1 uncultured Clostridium sp. | reverse complement strand
ACTTCTAGCTTCGTCGGCAGCGTCAGATGTGTATAAGAGACAGATTAATAGGAGAAAATCCACAAGGAATTCCAAACAATTTAATGCCATTTATAATGAAGGTAGCTAATAAAGAGATAGATCATTTGAATGTATTTGGAAATGATTATGAAGGAACAAAAGATGGAACAGGAGCAAGAGATTATTTACATGTTGTTGACTTAGCGATAGGACATGTGAAAGCTTTAGAAAAACTGGATAGAGAACAAAGTGGTGTATTTACCTATAATTTAGGAACAGGAACACCATACACTGTTTTGGAAATGGTTGAAACTTTTAAAAAAGTAAATAACATAGAAGTACCATATGAAATCACATCAAGAAGAGCAGGGGATTTAGCAATATATTATGCTGATCCGACTAAAGCAAAAGAAGAACTAGGCTGGAAAGCAACAAAAACATTAGAAGATATGTGTAAAGATTCATGGAACTATATTGTGTGTCAAAGGAGGAAAAATGGTAAACTTTAAAGGAGAAATAGCACAAACAATAGCAAAAGCGATAAACTTAGACAAACAAGAATTGGAATCTTATATAGAGATACCAAAAGATAGTAACAACGGTGATTATGCATTTCCTTGTTTTCGTCTTGCTCAAGAACTAAAAAAGGCACCACCAATGATAGCAAATGAAATAAAAGAGAAAATACAAATTAATGAAATGATAATTGAAAAAATAGAAATAGTTGGAGGATACTTAAATTTTTACATAAATAAAACATTAATGGCAACAGAGACATTGAAAGAGATTTCAAGCAGTAGGGATGGATATGGAAGATCAGAAATAGGAAAAGGAAAAAATATTGTAATTGATTATTCAGCTCCTAATATTGCAAAACCATTTCATATAGGACATTTACGTTCAACAGTAATTGGAGGAGCTTTATACAACATATACAAATATTTAGGATATAATATAACAGGGATTAATCATTTAGGAGATTATGGAACACAATTTGGCAAGTTAATTGAAGGATATAAATTATGGGGAAAAGAATATGATATCGAAAAAGATCCAATTAATGAACTAACTAAAATTTATATTAGAATTAATAATTTATGTAAAGAAGATGAAAAAGTATTAGAAGCATGCAGAAATAATTTCAAAAAATTAGAAGATGGCGATACTTACTGTGTTGAATTATGGGAAAAGTTTAGAAAATTAAGTTTGCAAGAGTTTCAAAAAGTGTATGAATTATTAGGAAGTAATTTTGACTCGTGGAATGGAGAAGCTTTTTATTCTGATAAGATGCCAGAAATAATAGAAATATTGGAAAAATCAGGGAAACTGCAAGAATCACAAGGAGCCAAAATAATTGATTTACAAGATGAAGGAATCAATACGCCATGTATTATCGTAAAGTCAAATGGTTCTACAACATATGCAACAAGAGATTTAGCGGCTATTATGTATCGAGCAAGAACTTACAATTTTGATAAAGCATTATACGTAACGTCTTATGAACAGGTATTACATTTTAAACAAGTATTTGAAGTAGCTAAATTATTAGGATTAGACGAAAAATATACAAAAGGTTTAAAACATGTATCTTTTGGTATGGTATTATTATCAACTGGAAAAATGTCTACAAGAGAAGGGAATATCATAAAACTAGAAGAATTATTAAATGAGTCAATTCAAAGAGCAAAAGAAATTATAGAACAAAAAAATCCTGATTTAGAAGATAAAGAAGAAGTAGCAAAAAAAGTGGGGATTGGAGCAGTTATATTTAATGATTTAGCGAATAGCAGAGTAAAAGATGAAATATTTGACTGGAATATCATATTAAATTTTCAGGGAGAAACAGGACCATATATTCAATATACTTATGTACGTACAAAAAGTGTATTAGAAAAAATAGGAAAGTTACCAGAATTTAAAGATATAAATGTAAATAATTTAGTGGATGAATATTCACAAACTATCATAAAATTATTGTATAATTTTGAAGAAACACTGATACAAGTAACAAAAAAAGAAGAGCCATCTATTCTTGCAAGATATTTAATAGATTTAGCCAAAGCATTTAGTAGTTTTTATAATGAAAACAAAATTATAATAGAAGATAAAGAAATACAAGATGCAAGAGTATATTTGACTTATGCGGTAGGAGAAGTTTTAAAAGTAGGTGCAAATTTATTAGGCATTCAAATGCCAAATAAGATGTAATAATTAAACAAGAAAAATAAATAGCAAAAGAAGGAGCAAAACAAAGATGATAGACATTCATACACATATATTACCTAATATAGATGATGGAGCAAGAAGTATAGAAGAAACATTCAATTTAATTAAAGAAGCAAGAGAAGCGGGATTTGATGCCATTGTTTCAACGGCACATTACAAAGAAGGATATTATGAAACTGACACACCAGAACGAGAAGTTTGGGTAAATGCCATTTATGAAAATTTGCAAGCCAAAAATATAGATGTCATGCTATATTTAGGAAATGAAATTTTTCTTTCAGAAAATATGATAAAATTTTTAGAAGAAGGAAGAGCATCCACTATAAATGATACTAGTTATGTATTATTTGAGTTACCATTAGATGAAGAGCCAATAGAACTATATGATATGATAGATGAAATGAGGAAATATAAAATAGTACCAATATTAGCTCATCCAGAAAGATGTAGCTACATACAAAAAGATCCAGAATTAGTATATGATTTAATACAAAAAGGTGTGCTTATGCAAGCAAATTTTGGAAGTATTATAGGCGAGTATGGAAGAAAGGCACAGTTTATCGTAAAAAAATTATTAGAAAATGACATGATTCATCTACTTAGCACAGATGTTCACAGGGAAAACACGATATATCCTAAAATACCACAAATTTTATCAGAATTAAAAGATTTAATAGGAGAAGAAAGAACAAATAAATTAACAACAGATAATCCGAAATTGGTTTTAAATAATAAAAGAATCGATATAGAAGCTGTCTCTTATACACATCTCCGAGCCCACGAGACGCGTAGTAATCT
>USQP01000169.1 GCA_900556945.1 uncultured Clostridium sp. | reverse complement strand
CGAGATTACTACGCGTCTCGTGGGCTCGGAGATGTGTATAAGAGACAGGATATACATCATGCTTTTGAAGCAGTAAGTCTTATCAAAGGTGAACCTGTAAGATTACAATGGGTAACTTATACCGCATACATTCTAGAGTTATAGGAATTTTATTTTATCTATAATGATGAAAGCCAAACCTATATGTTTACCGATTTTGGTTTTCAGGTATGTGATAAGATATACCATCTGATATCTCAGCATTTTAATCCTACTTTTATAGAAATAACTTGTGCGGAACTGCATGAAAAACTTGAAGTTGCTGCTACAGAAGAGCAAATAAAAAATTGGCTTACAGTAGTAAACTTGTTTAAGCCCCAAACTCTTTTACTGGAGTAAGTCAACTATCTTAATCAGCAGATTGACCGTTCTGTAACAGCCTTAAGTGAAAAAGTCAAAAGACATAAAGAAACTTTGCTCGTGGCTTTACAGGAAATAGAAAAGCAAATAGATGCCATACGTCAGCAAAATAGGGAATTAAGAGCAGCCTTCCGAGAAACTGACCTGATGAATGATATTCTTATTTCGCATCCAGTACGCGATGACAGTGAAGAAGTAGACGATCTCATAAGCGAAGCCATCTCATATTTTGAAGGCATTCATTTCCGTTTAGCAATGGTAGACTCACGTATTGATAAAATACAGCCTAAAATAAAACAGTTTTTTGCCTCTCTCAACCGTGACATATTTAATACAAAAGTAGAGAAGTTCTTGTATTTCCTGCTCGAAAAAAGCCAGATTACAGATAAACAAATACAGTTTCCAATTCCCTATAACGGAACAATTCAATTGGCAGACCCATCCCCCCCCTCTTTACTTCTATAGATAGCTGTTTTCACAATTGGTAGAGGCTCTGAAAAGAGGTGCTCATATACAATATGAAGGAGATAAAACACTTTTTCTTTATCTAAATAAATATGTAGATAATCTAACAGTCTATTTCGAACGACATGAGAATATAACTATTATTCCTGCTGGTAGTGAAAACGAACATTATTATTTCGCGCTCTACCATCCTGTATTAAGAAGTAATTATTCCATCGAGCGGTCACCTTTACCCAAAGAAGATATTCTTATTGCCTTATTACTATACAAAGCTTATTATATCGATCATAACATGGAACTAATTTCTGTAAAAAAGTTTGTAGCTCTAATCCGTATGGATATGCCCGACCTTAAAAGCATGTGCAACATTTGCTGATCAAAACAAAAGGCTCCAAAGAACGTTTTACTAAAACAAATGATATCCGTATTGATCAAGAAGTACAACACGCATTCAAAAATTTCCATAAGCTGAGATGGATAAATTTGAAAGAAGACGATTTTACTAATCTCCCTGAATTTCAACGTATTACTCGTAAATTTGCAGATTATATTAATCACATAGACGAATGGCTTAAAGAAGAATAAACATGAAGAAATATCCTCGTATTTACAGTCTGTCTACCATTGGTATCATACACCATCAAAAGAATGATTACATTTTTCATCCCTATTGTACTGATTTTATTGGTGATAGTGATTCTGGCAAAAGTATTATAGCCGATTTACTGCAACTTATATTTGTTGGTTCTTCCGTTTTCCGTTCCGCAACCATACCAGTCAAAGACAGACGAGAACCTGATGGTCTCGTTTTGCGGTCGCCTGGCAAATCTTTAGATTATGGATATGCATTTGTTAATATAGAAATAGCCAACGGACAATTTGTTACAGTAAGTGCCTATCTTGAAAGCACTTCTAAAGCCACACGCCCTTTTATTGTACAAGCAGGGCTGACTATTGAACAAGATGATTCTGCCCCATGTCGAAGCCTCTTTATGCCATCGATTTTCAAGATGACGAATGTATCATTCCATTAGATGATATTATTGAATACATGGAGGAAAAAGATTTGGTTTTTAAAGAATGGTAACGCATTTCTTATTTTCACAAAGTACTCTATAAAAATAAAATACTCCCTCTTGACCTCACCGATAAAGATAAAGCATCAAAAGATTATGCAAAAATAATTCAATCATTTTCACGGGGCAAAGAACTTGACACAACAAAAAGTTCCAGTTTATCAGATTTCTTATTTGGGCAGGAAAAAGGAAAAGAGTTCATGAATAAATACAAGTCAATTGTAGAAGATATAGAAAAAAATGCAATAGATTATGGAAAAAATAACCATGAAATTACTTTACTGACACAAAAATACTTTCAAGTTAGTGATTTATATAAAATGTTGATTGAAAAAAAGAAAGCGAAAAAACATACCATACTTATCAATATGTGTTTTTACTAAAAGACTATAACGCGAATAAAAAAAGTATCCAAAAGGAATTGTTTGTTTTTTTGCAAGCTATAGAAGATTCATCAGGATTAAAAATATTGGTCCAATACGAGTTAGAAGAGGCCCAAAGAAATCAGAATAAGAAAAAGTCAACATATAAAGAAACAAGTGATATTTATAGTGAATGGTGACAAAAGAAAAGTTTGCTGAGCAGTGCCAACAAAATGATTGAACAATTAAATATTCTTCCTAAAGATTTGGCAAACTATTATGAACAATACAGAATACAAAAAAAGACTATATCTACTATAAAGATTTGAAGGATAAATTGGTTAACTCACATATGATTGATCTTTTTGCAAATTCAGGCTGGAAAGATGGATTAGTTACGGGAAATAGCTTTTACCTCAAAAAGATAAATGAACTACATAACCGTTTATCACAATTGCAAATAGTAGAGCAATTTCATTATATAAGCAATCCTAATTCACTTATACATTGGGCTCTGACGTACGTCTTTATCCTGCTCTCTTCCTTTCTACGGTTAAGTTCTTCCACTTTTTGGGCGTATTCCTCGTTTTTCTATTCAAAGGTCTGTACCGCTTATTCATATTCTGTCGGTTCGGAGAGCTGCTCCTTTTGCGGTGCTTCGGGTACTTTGGGAAATTCCCTTGCCGATACGTTATAGTCGAGTTCTTTGATTTCATGCCCTTTCTTGTCCAATTTTTGGAGTGCCGTGTCGT
>USQP01000168.1 GCA_900556945.1 uncultured Clostridium sp. | reverse complement strand
GGCTCGGAGATGTGTATAAGAGACAGATATATTAGTCTCAAAAAAGGCATATATGAATTTATTTTTAGAATATTTCCCTTCTTTTTAGGTCGATATGTAAGAAATACAATTCAAATCAATTTGAAAAGGAGGTTTTTATTATGGCAGATAAAACAATAATATGTAAAGATTGTAATTCAGAATTCGTTTTTACTGAAGGCGAACAAGCTTTTTATAAAGAAAAAGGATTTGAAAATGAACCAGTTCGATGTCCAAATTGTAGAAAAGCTAGAAAACAACAAAGAAATAATTACTAATTTCAAAAAGAGAATTTGATTTTATCAAATTCTCTTTTCTTTATCATTTAAATGGCTATATTTCATTTTGGTGGCTAGGCCTCCTCTTATGTGTCTTTCTGCTTTATTTTCATCTAAAATTGCTCTAACTTGATTCGCTAAATTCGGATTTATTTTTTTTAGTCTTTCAGAAACATCTTTATGTACTGTACTTTTACTAATTCCAAATTTTTTAGCTGCTCCTCTTACAGTATCTTTTGAATCTATAATATAATGTGCAAGTTCTATTGCACGCTCTTCTATTGATACATACATCATAAAGTAAAACCTCCATACGAATACTTTTGTTTAATTGTATTCGTATAAAGGCTTGTTTATGATTATATATTATTATCCTATTAACAAAAATGTTAGAATATTAGCAAAAAATATGGGATATCCTTAGTATTTTCATTTTTCACAATCAAATCTATTTTTCTATTTCTGTTCTATTTTTACTCTTTAAATAATTTGATAAATTTATCCAATTTTCGTGACTATACATTTTCGCTCTTTCTTCATCTGTATAATTTGCCATTGTTTTCGTATAACCTTCTAATATAAATATCCTATCAAAATTCCATCCCTCTGTTCCACTTACTATTTCACTAATATTTCCTTTCGTGTAAGTCGTAAATGTTATCGGTTCTTTTTGGTATTCACAATATGCCATCACTTCCTTGTAAAATGCTTTTCTATTCGAATTTCCTTGCATTAATTTTATTATATCTTTTGCATCAAGTTTTCTTTCTACATACTCTGAATATGGTCCGCGGGAACCCCTCAAATGCTTCTAAAAACAAACCAGAATCTATTTTTACTACGCTACTTTTTAATTTATCGCTAGCATATCGAGCTGAAAATTTTGCAATCTTCTCCATGTCATCTGATTGAATTTCTGGACAATCTATTTTTTTATTAATTATATCTATTCCTGTTCCTTCTAACGCCGCTTTTGCAATATTTAATTTTTCTTTATTCCCTGTTACAAATATTAATGTTTCCATATAACTTTTGTATGATATATTTAATAATTTAAATAACCATACCCTCCTTTCCTCATTATTTATCTATTATTTAGCTATTTGTCTTGCTATTAATATACCAGATGCCATAGATTGCATGGCTCCTCTAAAATGTCCTGTTGCATCTCCACCTATATATATTCCTTTAATATTTGTTTGCATTGTATTATCTACTTCAAACTTTTTCCAGCCCATTTCAAATGATGGCGCATAAACAGTATTGCTTCCATCTGCAAATCCAGGTATTACTTTATCAATCTGCTTGATAAAATCCTTTAATAATTTACATGTTCTTTCTGGCAAATAATTATTGATATTATCTTCAAATACATCTGGCATACTTAGTTCATTTTTTAGTATATTTTCTTCGTCTGAATTTTCTATAAAATTTTTTAATGATTGGACAATTGGTTTTCCCTTTTTGTTGATTTTAGAAATAAATTGATATATTTCATCAATACTAAAGTCTACTTTATATCTATGATGTACTGCTAAATTAACTACATCAGATAATTTTCCACCCTCTTCATCTGTTCCTATGATATGACCATCTAGAGAACTAACTACTTTATCTCCAGTTAAGTTATACACACATTTTGTAATATACCCTTTGTAATCTTGGCAAAAAGTTCTTAATTCTTCATTTTCATTTACCTTTACTTTTAACTTTAAGTCATTATGAAGGTTATTAATTTTATTGAAAATATGATATGGAGCTTCAATCCTAACTCCTATCTCGATTTCTTGTTCTTCATCTTCATATTTTATATTTAATTTATCTGCTAAATTAGTTAATTGTCTACTTCCTATTCTACCTACTGCAAGAATTATTTTCTTTGTTTCGTAACAATTATTTTTCTTAGTAATAACTGTAAAATTTCCATCTTGTCCTATTATATCTATGACTTGTTCTTCAGTAAATATCTCTACTCCATTATCTTCTAAGTCTTTTCTTATATTGGTTGCAATTTTATTCATCGTATTTTTCGAAACTTTTTGTGCATTATAGTACTTCATTTCAATTCCAACATTTTTAAATTCTTTTTTTAACTTTTCTACTTTATCCATATATGGATAGATTCTTTTTTCTTTTCCGTACTTTTCTAATAATTCATCTACATAATGGTACATTTTCTTGGTTTCTTCTACTCCACCGCAGAAATTTACTAGTCCACTTCCAGCTGGATAAATACTTAGTTTTGTACCTTCAAAAAATTGTGCTCCTCCATATCCTCCTAAAATATGGCATGTGGGCTTACAATACTTGCATACTCCTTGCGTCTCAATCTTACATTCTTTATTTTCTAAATCAACTCCTGCTTCAAGTATTGCAACTTTTTTTCCATTTTTCATTAGTTCTAACGCAGCAAACATTCCTGTGGGTCCTGCCCCTACAATTACTACATCATACATAAAACTCCTCCTTTATTATATATAATTTTAATATACATTGTCCATCCAAAAATTTTTTGATTAGAAAATGTATATCATTCATACTATAAACACTAGTCTATAAAAATAAAAAAGATAAAACCACAAGACAGTAGTATTATCTTTTAACACAAACCATAAAATTACAATATATGTAATTTATATTACATATTGTTTTAATTATAAAAGATTGATTCACACTTTTAACACTAATATTTTTCATTTCTTACCTCATTTTTTTATAGAACTATTACTGTCTCTTATACACATCTCCGAGCCCACGAGACG
>USQP01000167.1 GCA_900556945.1 uncultured Clostridium sp. | reverse complement strand
CACTTCTAGCTTCGTCGGCAGCGTCAGATGTGTATAAGAGACAGATCTTGTCCAAATGCTGCTATGGAAAATAAAGAAAGAAAACTATATGGTATCCAGTTTCATCCAGAAGTTAATCACTCTATTAATGGAACACAAGTTATTAAGAACTTTTTATTTAATATTTGTAATTGCACAGGTGATTGGATTATATCTTCATTTGTAGAAGATAGTATAAAAAAGTTAAAAGAAAAAATCGGCAACAAAAAAGCTTTATGTGCTTTATCAGGAGGTGTCGATTCCTCTGTTGCTGCTATACTTTTAAGTAAAGCAATTGGCAAAAATTTAACTTGTATCTTTTTAGATCATGGTCTTCTTCGCAAAAACGAAGGCGATGAAGTAGAAGAAATATTTAGAAATCAATTTGATATCAATTTAATTAGAGTAAATTGCAAGGATAGATTTCTAAATAAGCTTTCTGGTATTACTGATCCAGAGAAAAAAAGAAAAATTATTGGAGAAGAATTTATTAGAGTATTTGAAGAAGAAGCTAAAAAAATTGGCACTGTAGATTTCTTAGTTCAAGGTACCATTTATCCTGATGTTATTGAAAGTGGATTAGGAAAGAGTTCGGTTATAAAAAGTCATCATAACGTAGGAGGGCTTCCTGACCATGTTGATTTTAAAGAAATTGTAGAACCTTTAAGAGATTTGTTCAAAGATGAAGTAAGAAAAACTGGATTAGAACTAGGAATTCCAGAAAACTTGGTATTTAGGCAACCCTTCCCTGGTCCTGGATTAGCAATAAGAATAATTGGTGAAATAACAGATGATAAATTGACGATTTTAAAAGATGCTGATAGTATCTTCAGAGAAGAAATTGCGATTGCTGGTTTACACAAAAACATCAATCAATATTTTGCAGTCTTAACTAATTTAAAATCAGTTGGTGTTATGGGTGATGAAAGAACTTATGATTATACCATAGCTCTTCGTGCTGTTGAAACAACTGATTTTATGACAGGTATTTGGAGTAAAATACCTTATGAAGTTTTAGAAAAAGTTTCTAGTAGAATTGTAAATGAAGTAAAACATGTAAATCGTGTTGTTTATGACATTACTTCTAAACCACCCGCAACAATTGAATGGGAATAATAAAAAATTGAGTACAATTGAGGATGGTTCTTCTCGCTCTTTTTTTAGTTACTATTTAGTCTTAAGCGATTTTATATTATTTTGTAACGCCGCGTAAGAGATCAAACGAACGAAAGTGAGTGCGATTGGAGCAACTTACTCATTCTTATAAGTTTAAGTTGCGACACACAAGGTGTAAAAAATATTATAAAATCACTTAGGACTTTACTGTAACTTTTTGGAACAAGAAGAAGTGTCCATAACTATCTTATTTTCTATCAAAAATAGTTTTAAATACTCCTTTATCGATTAAATTAGCAAATATATTTTTAAATATAATAAGCACGATTGGTCCAATCAAAAGTCCCATTACTCCAATCACTTTAAATCCAGTATACATAGCTATTAATGTAAAAATTGGATGTATCCCGATGTTTTTACTGACTAATTTGGGTTCTAATAATTGTCTAGTAACTGACATGATGATTAATAGAACGATAATAGCAATCCCTAAATTGATGTCTCCGTTGATAGCACAAATAATTGCCCAAGGTATCATAACCGTTCCTGAACCAAGGATAGGAAGAGCATCCACGAATCCGATAAATAGAGCCATAAGTAAAGGATATTGTATATTAAATCCGGCAAATTCTAAAATGTACAACCCAATCAAAGAGATAATAAAAGAAACTAAAATAAGGGTCGCTTCTGCTTTTAAATATCCACCTAAGCTTTCTATTAAATCTTTTAAGTGGATTTTTAGTTTTCTAACCCACACTTTGGGTAAATGGTATTCAATTTGATCTAAAATATAGATTTTGTCTACGCAAATAAAATATAAGGCTACTACTGCTATACCAATACAAATCGCTATAGAAGGTATATTTGTTACAAAATTCAAAACTCCCGTTAATGCATTTTTTAGCCAATTCGAAACTGTCCCAAGTAAATCCTCTGTTGAATTTTCTATTACTGATAAGATTTCATTTGACAAATGTATTTTATCAAAGTTGAAACTTGAAATAATATTTTGGAACTGTATGTAAGCTTTATCGAAGTAATTATTTAAACCTTGTAACAGGCTGGAGGCTTCAGAAAAAAGTGTAATAATTAACCACGATAATGTTCCTACAATAATAAGTGAAACAAAAATAAATATAATAATCGAGCTTGTTCTTCTAGTTAAATTCGTTTTGTTCATGATAAACTTAATGGCAGGTTCTATCATTAAAGAAATGATGAAAGCAACTAAAAAAGGCATATAAAAAATAGATAATTTTAAACCTATATATAAGCCAAGTAAGATAAAAATAACGTATAAAATTCTTTTTAAGACTCTTGTCCAATAAGAAACGTCAAAAATCATGACTCCCTCCTATTTTTCTATTATATGCAAAAGGACGGAATTATATCCGTCCTTTTTAAAAATTATAAAATTAGTAGGACTATTATTCAGCATTTTTACTTTCTTGGCAATTACATATATTTTCAAGTGTTGAACATACTTGTTGTTTTCCTATTTCTTGATCATTTTGTGCCAAATTTCCTAAAGTTAATATTCCTACTACTTTATTCTTGTCATCACATACAGGTAATCTTCTAATTTGATTTTGTCCCATTTTTGTTTCTGCATTTGTAATTTCGTCATCTTCTTTGCATGTACATACATTACAGCTCATGATATCACTTACTGGAGTTTGATTGGTATCCTTGTTGCATGCTACACATCTTAATAAAACGTCTCTGTCTGTTACAATCCCACAAATACATTGATTTTCATCACATACTGGAATACAACCAATATGATTTTCTGACATTAATTTAGCAACTTCTTGAATTTTTGTTTCAGGTTTTACACAACAAACATCATTACACATACATTCTTTAACTTTCATTTCATTTACCACCTTTCAAAATTTCTCAATATTATTTCTGTCTCTTATACACATCTGACG
>USQP01000166.1 GCA_900556945.1 uncultured Clostridium sp. | reverse complement strand
TACTACGCGTCTCGTGGGCTCGGAGATGTGTATAAGAGACAGGTATAGAGGTGAGATATGAAATCAAATTGGATGAAATATGTGTTTATAATATTTATTATTGTTATCCTAGTATTTTCAATATATAAAATAAGAAAAGATGAACAAGAAAAACAGCAGGAAGAAGAATCTTCAAGTAGTCAAGAAGATATTGTAAAGGAAATAAAATTAGGGATTGCTGATTTTGATACCATTAATCCTATTCTTAGCAAAAATAAGAATGTTCAGGATATCTCTAAACTAATTTATGAGCCATTAGTTAACCTAACATCAGATTATAAAGCAGAGGCATGCTTAGCAAAAGAATGGGCAAAGCAAAGTGATAATTCGTATTTGATAAAACTGAGAGAAAATGTAAGATGGACAAATGGGCAAAGTTTTACAGCAGAGGATGTAAAGTTTACAATTGATCGATTAAAAGATACACAAACAATTTATTCTGCTAATGTTCAAGATGTAGTTGGTGTTGATATTGTGGATGATTATACAATAAAAATTAAACTAGGAAAAGAAGTGCCATTTTTTGAATATAATTTAACTTTTCCAATCATGTCGAGTGAATATTATAATAATGAAGACTTCACAACTACGGAAAAAAATTCATCACCAGTGGGAACTGGTAAATTTAAAATAGCAGAAGTTCAATCTTCTTGCATTATTTTAGAGAAAAATACAAGTTGGTGGAAGAAAGAAAAGCAAATAACGCTTGAAAAAATAACAGTCAATTTGTATTCATCAATTGGTGAATTGTATAATAGTTTCAAAATAGGAAATTTAGATTTGATTAGTACTTCAAATGATAATTTACAAGAATATATTGGTACAATTGGATATAGTTCAAAAGAGATGAAGGGAAGAGAACATACCTTTCTAGCTTTCAATGTAGAAAACTATTTTTTATCCAAACAAGAAGTAAGAAAAGCTATTGCCTATTCAATTGATAAAGAAAATATAACTTCTAGTATTTTCAATAGTAAATATTATACAAGTAGTTTTCCTTTAGATTACGGAAGTTGGTTATGTGAAGGAAAAGATGCAAGTAGTGGATATAATTTAGACCAAGCAAAGCAAATATTGGTAGACAATGGATGGAGCTATAAGAGCGGATATTGGCAAAAAACAGAAAACTATAAAACGCAAAAATTATCTCTAAATTTATTAGTCAAAGCAAGCGATTCTGCTAAGGTTTCTGTTGCACAAAACATAAAAGAACAATTAGGAAATCAAGGAATTGTGATAAATATCGTGCAAGCATCAGATGAACAATATAATAATGCAGTATCATCAAAAAATTATGACATATTGCTTGGAAGTATAACTGTATCACCAAGTCCTAATTTAGAGACCTTCTTTGGAGAAGGAAACTTAGCTAATTATTCAAATGAAGAAGTTACAAATATCATGAATGAAGTAAAAAATACAACAGATGAAAACATCCTCAAAGAAAAGTATCAAAGACTAATTGAAATCTATAAAACAGACATACCATATATAAGCTTATATAATAATAAATATACAGTTGCTTATCATTCAGAATTAGTAGGGGATATAACTCCAAATTGGTTTCATCAATTTTATGGAATAGAAGGATGGTATAAATAAAAAATTAAAAAAGTCTTGACAAAACAAATTTTTGATATATAATAAGAATACCAAACAAAAGTTTAATAAATTTAAGGAGGAAATATTTATGGGAGAAAACATAGAAAAAAAGAAAGCACTAGAGATGGCTATGAGTCAGATTGAAAAACAATTTGGAAAAGGTTCTGTTATGAAATTAGGAGAATTTAAAGCCATGGAAATAGAAGCTATACCAACAGGAGCTCTAAGTTTAGATATTGCATTAGGAATAGGAGGAGTTCCAAGAGGTAGAATTATAGAAGTATTTGGACCAGAATCATCAGGAAAAACAACATTGGCATTACATATTGTCGCAGAAGCACAAAAAATGGGAGGAGAAGCAGCATTTATTGATGCAGAACATGCTTTAGATCCAGTATATGCTAAGAAATTAGGCGTTGATATCGATAATTTAATTGTATCTCAACCAGACACAGGAGAACAAGCATTAGAAATAACAGAAAGTTTAGTGAGAAGTGGAGCATTAGATGTTATTGTAGTTGATTCTGTTGCAGCTTTAGTTCCAAAAGCTGAAATTGACGGCGATATGGGTGATTCTCATATGGGACTTCAAGCAAGATTAATGTCACAAGCTTTAAGAAAATTAGCAGGAGCTATTAATAAATCAAAAACGGTTCTAATTTTCATTAACCAATTAAGAGAGAAAATTGGAATCATGTTTGGAAATCCTGAAACAACAACAGGTGGTAGAGCTTTGAAATTTTATGCATCCGTGAGAATGGATATCAGAAAAATAGAAAACATTAAGCAAGATGGAGAAGTAAAAGGAAATAGAGTGCGTGTAAAAGTAATAAAAAATAAAGTTGCACCTCCATTTAGAGAGGCAGAATTTGATGTTATGTATGGGCAAGGCATTTCAAAAGAAGGAAACGTATTAGATATGGCAGTTAACTTAGATATCGTTCAAAAAGCTGGTTCTTGGTTTAGCTATAATGGAGAAAGAATTGGACAAGGTAGAGAAAATGTTAAAACATATTTAAAAGAGAATCCTGAAATATTAAAAGAAGTGGAAGAAAAAGTAAGAGAAAATTTTGCAAAAGCTTTTGAACAGAGCTTAGGAGAAGAACTACCAAGTGCGGAAGAAGAGGATACAGAAGACTAGAAGTAAAAAATGATGGAAAGGCTAAATAAATAATATGTATTTTACACATATTGTTTATTTGGTCTTTTAGAATTACCTTGCTATTTTTTCTTATTTATAGTAAAATGCAAAAAAGAAAGGAAAAAGATGTATACGATAGAAGAATTTGATAAGGCAAAAACAAAAATATTAAAATATATACTATACAAAAAAAGAACCGAACAAGAAGTACGCAATAAATTTTCAACTATAATGGATGAAAACATGTTAGAAGACGTGATAGAATCTGTCTCTTATACACATCTCCGAGCCCACGAGACGCGTAGTAATCTC
>USQP01000165.1 GCA_900556945.1 uncultured Clostridium sp. | reverse complement strand
CTTCTAGCTTCGTCGGCAGCGTCAGATGTGTATAAGAGACAGTAATAATACTCTACCTCTTTAATCGGATCTCCATTTGCATCTTTCATTACAATTGGATCTCCGTTATCATCTTTTTTTACATTTCCGTTGTCGTCTGTTTCGTATCTGTCATTTTCTTTTTTAAAAATCTCTTTTCCTGAATCAAAAAAATTCACATTAAATAGTAAGATTTTTCCTTGAAAAATTTCTTCAGGGCTAACTGTATAAGCTGGTAAATATAACGTATCGGGTATGGTTTTTTCATCATATGATGTTACTGCACCTGATATCTTATCCCCAGTTGCATTGTCAAACTGCATAGACCCATATACTCCTACTGCAAGTCCTACTGCTATAGCACTTAATATACCTCCTATGCCAGTCGCAATAATCACCACGCTTACAACAGCTGCTAAAATCCAAATAAAAATTCTGCCTACTATTTCCCACCACGTGGATCCCATATCTATTTGTATCAATGGGCTACTTACTCCCATAATGGCGTCATGTGCTACCGTCATAATTCCATCGCCTAAACTAACGATTAAAGACATAATTGGTGATAATAGTACTCCACCTATACCATATCCATCATCATCATCTGCTAATGTTGGTTTTGTTACTATAAATTCAAATAACAATATAAATATAAGTACAATAATAATTTTTGACCATATCTTTTTATTTGTAAAAAATCCCATAATTTCTCCTTTGTTTTCTAAGTATTTTAGCTATTTTTGTTACTTTTTGTTTTTTAATTGTTTCAAGTATATCATATTCTTTTTTCTCTTTCAAGTTTTTTTCCACTTTAAAGTGGATTTTTGTTCATGTTTTTTTGCTTAAAACTTTGATATTTTAATTATACAAATTTGTTTTTATTAATTAATAGTATAAAAAAATAAATTTGATGCAACATAGAAAATACGGAGGTTTTTATGAAAGATAACATAAATAATCAAAAAATTTTAATCGGAAAAGTATTAAAAGAAACACGTCACTCTTTAGGTCTTACACAAGAACAAGTTTCAGAAGCATTAGGCCTTGCCCCACGTTATATTTCAGATCTTGAACGTAATAAAACAAAAGGTAGCTTAGATACTTTAGTAAAATTATGTAATTTCTATCATGTCACTCCTACCTATGTTTTAAAAGATTTTTTAACTTCTTCTGAATTGGAAATGGATGATTCTCTCATTGGTTTTTATAATTTAACCGAAGATGAAAAAGATATTATCCGACAATTAATTTGTTTTATGAATAAGAAAAAAATTAATGATAACTAAAAATATAAAAAATCAAAAAAAGAAATAGAGATTTAAATTCCTTTTCGAACTTAAATCTCTATTTTTTATCTATGAATTAAAATTCTATCTTTTGTTCTATCCATTTAGCAACTTCATCGATTTTTAATCTAATTTGCTCCATAGTATCTCTATCTCTTACCGTAACGCTATCATCCTCTAGTGTATCAAAATCTACCGTTACACAATATGGTGTTCCAATTTCATCTTCTCTCCTATAACGTTTTCCTATACTTCCTGCTTCATCGTAATCGCACATAAATTTCTTAGCTAATTTAGTATATACTTCATTTGCTTTTTCTGATAGTTTTTTAGAAAGCGGTAATACAGCTACTTTATATGGAGCCAAAGCTGGATGTAAATGTAATACGGTTCTTGTATCACCCTCTGCAATTTCTTGTTCCTCGTATGCGTTACATAAGAAAGCTAAAACCACTCTATCTGCTCCCAATGATGGTTCAATTACATATGGTACATACTTTTCATTTGTTTCTAAGTCTTGATAAGATAAGTCTTGCTTTGAATGATTCATATGTCTAGTTAAATCATAATCTGTTCGATCTGCAATTCCCCATAGTTCACCCCATCCAAATGGAAAAGCAAATTCGATATCTGTTGTTGCTTTGCTATAAAATACTAATTCTTCCGCTGAGTGATCTCTTAGTCTGATATTTTCTTTCTTCATTCCTAAATCTAATAGCCATTTTTCACAATAATCTTTCCAATATTTATGCCACTCTAAATCTGTCCCTGGTTTACAGAAAAATTCTAATTCCATTTGCTCAAATTCACGTGTCCTAAAGGTAAAGTTTCCTGGTGTTATTTCATTTCTAAAAGCTTTACCTATTTGAGCAATTCCCATTGGTAATTTTTTTCTAGAAGTCCTAAGAACACTTTTAAAGTCCACAAAAATTCCTTGCGCCGTTTCTGGTCTTAAGTAAACAGTCGATGTTGAATCTTCTGTTACGCCTTGGAAAGTCTTAAACATTAAATTGAACTTTCTAATATCTGTAAAATCATTTTTTCCACATGATGGACATGGAATTTTATTTTCTTTTATAAAATTAATTAACTGTTCCTCTGTCATTCCATCTGCAATCATATCTTTTCCATTATCATGTGCCCATTCTTCAATTAATTTATCTGCTCTATGTCTTGTTTTACATTCTTTACAATCAATTAGTGGATCCGAAAATCCTCCTACATGCCCTGATGCTACCCATGTTTCTGGATTCATTAAAATAGCTGCATCTAATCCCACAATATCCTTTTGCTCCTGTATAAATTTCTTTCTCCAAGCACTTTTCACATTGTTCTTAATTTCATTTCCTAAAGGACCATAGTCCCATGTATTGGCTAATCCTCCATAAATTTCTGAGCCAGGATAAATAATTCCCCTATTTTTACACAAAGCAACTAGTGTATCCATTGATTTTAACATAATAATTCCTCCTTTGAAACATGGGGGACAGTGGAAAAATGTCTCATATTTTTATAATTTTTTGTTATTTTTAGTCGAATTCCAACATTATTCTAAACATTTCGACACAATTTGTGAGACATTTTTTCACTGTCCCCCATGTCTCACAAAAAAACTTCCGTTCCTAGCCAACCATAGCTAGGGACGAAAGTTCATATTCCGCGTTTCCACCCTAATTCTAAAAATAATTATTCTTTATTTTTAGCACCTTAATTTATCATTACTCCAAAGCTCCCCATGTTTTTTTATTACAAGTCTGTCTCTTATACACATCTGACGCTGCCGACGAAGCTAGAAGTGTAGATCT
>USQP01000164.1 GCA_900556945.1 uncultured Clostridium sp. | reverse complement strand
CTCGTGGGCTCGGAGATGTGTATAAGAGACAGTTTTATACCCTTTTAATTATGCGTTATCAGCCACCACACAAATAAATCTACCTTCTACAACTGCTGAAGGAATCTTTTTGTTAGATAACAGAACTAATAAAATTCTATATAGCAGATCTGAAAATAAAAAAATGTATCCAGCAAGTACGACAAAAATTTTAACAGCTATTATTGTTTTGGAAAATTGTAATTTAAATGATGTGGTTTCAGCCAGTTATAATGCTGTTATGTCAATTCCAAATGGTTATTCAACTGCTGATATTCAAATTGGGGAAGAGCTTACGGTTGAACAATTATTAGAACTTTTATTAGTTTGTTCTGCTAATGATGCTGCTAATGTTTTAGCTGAATATGTTGGCGGATCAATTGATAGTTTCGTTTCTATGATGAATACAAAATTGAATGAATTAAGCTTGACAGATTCTCATTTTACAAATGCATTTGGAATGCAGGATGAAAATCATTATACAACTGCCCATGATTTGGCTTTTATTATGAAATATTGTCTAAAAAATGATACTTTTAGAAAAATTGCTGGTCAAGCATCTTGTGCAATACCTGCAACAAATAAATCGGGGACACGAACTTATACTTCTACAAATGAGCTTTTAATTCCTGAAACTAGTCATTATTATAGTTATTTAACCACTGGAAAAACTGGGTTTACGACACAGGCAAAAGAATGCTTGGTTTCATCTGCTTATAGAGATAATTTAGAATTAATTTGTGTCGTTCTTGGAAGTAATGATCGCTTTGCTGACACTCGCAATCTTTATGAATATGCCTATTCAAATTATTCAATAAAAAATGTCGTAAATGAGAAAGATGTCGTAACGAATATAACTGTTACTAATGCTTCTAGAGATACAAAAAATTTGGATTTATTGGTAAATGAAATGGTTCCCGTATTAATTAACAATTCTGAATCCATTTCGGAAATTATTCCTGAAATAACTTTAAATGAAAATATATCTGCGCCAATCGAAGAAGGTACCGTTTTAGGAAAAGTAAAATATTCTGTAGATGGCGTTGAATATACCACCGATCTAATCGCATCACACCATGTTAAAAAGTCAGAAATTCTAACTTATATTTTCTATGCATGTATTCTTATTATTACTATTTTACTTATTTATGGAATTTTCTTTCATAAAAATAGAAATGTAGAAATAAAATATTAATTTTGAAATAAATTTTAGAAAAAGATAAGTAATTTATATAATTACTTATCTTTTTTCTTTTTACTCTCACATATAATTTTATAACAAAATCTATTATTTTGCGAGGTTTTATCTTGTGTTTATTTATAATCTTTTCCAATAATGATTGTTACATCTACTTTACTAGAACTAGATTGACTACTTTGTATGGTTCCTGTTCCAAGCACTTCTTTCATGTTATTTAAATAGTTCGTATTTGCATCTTTTTTATTAATAATGCTTGTTTTTGAAGTTGCATTCGTAGTACCGGTTCTTGTTACTTTGTATCCAGCTTCTCCTAAATCTGTTACAACTGTTTGTAAGTTACTACTTACACCACTTCCATTTAATACTTCTATTTTTATATCGCTTTTACTGCTTAAATATGACGAATTAACAGTTGAAGATGTATTAGTAGTATTCGATGCGGTTGTTTCTTGTTCTTCCTCTAAAGAGTCTTCTTCTGTTTTGTCTCTATCGTAAAATAATTCTTGTATTAAAGCTTGTGTTTCTTGTTTATTATATATAAAGACCCATGTTCCTGTAGGATTTTTGTTGCTATTTGTTCCTGGTAAAGTTGCTGTTAATAGATTTTCTGTGTTAAATTCTACCGCATATGGAATATAATCTTTAGCTGCATCAAAGTCTATATTGGTAATAACATATTCTTTTGCAACATCTAGTATTTCTCCCATTCTAAATATGTTTTCTGGCTTAGCTGTTTGTTTAATGACTTGTGTGATAAATTCTCTTTGTGTTCTCATTCTTCCTGTGTCATTATCTCCATATTCTTCTGGGTAAGAGGTTCCATCATTATTATGTCTAAATCTTACTAATTGTTCTGCTTTATCTCCGTCTAATACTTGTTCTCCTGCTTTCAAATGAATATGTAAATTTTGTGATGTATCATCATAATTCATGTCAATTGGAACATTGAAAGTAACTCCACCAATTACATCTACCATTTTAATTAGAGCTTCTGTTTTTACAACAACATAATATTTAATATCTAACCCCGTTATTTCATTAACAGCTGCTAATGTTTCATCTGGTCTATGCTTTCTACTATATAAAGCATTAATCTTTTCATAGGCTGTTGCTTTTGCAGCATTCTTTCCTGTGTAGGTATCTCTTGGTATAGACAATAATGTTGCTTTTTGTGTATTTGGATTGTAAGATGCAACCATAATTGTATCTGTTAGGTCCACTTCTGCTTGATCTGTACTAATTCCTAATATGAGACATCTAAATTCGCCTAAATTTTTCTTCGTATTTTCATCATGCCCTACAACAGTTGCAAGCATTCCACTTAACCCGCCGCCATTTTTATAAGTTTTGTATGCAAAAACGCTTCCAGCAATTATTAATAATACCAATAGCAGTAATAATATTTTTCTTAATATTCTCTTCTTTTTTACTTTTTTATTCTTTTTTCCACCCTTAGTTTGCTTTATTCTTTCGTTTGATTTATTCTTTTTCAAAATCATTCACTCCTAAAATTTTATGTTTCTAGTATAACAAAAATTAACTTAAAAGGCAACAAATTTAGACAAATCTTTAAAAAAATTCCGGGAGTCAAGCAATCATTTTTAGGCTAAATTGTAACTATATAATTGCCATTTTTATTAAAATAGATTAATAACCAAATATACTATATTGGCTTATTGTTTTTGCTAAATAAGTTTCATTCATTATTTCATTTAATGAACCTTTCGGATTAAATGTTATCATTAAATTCATAATCATCACAATCACATAAGTTATTAATAAACCTCTTAATAATCCATACAAAATTCCGCCAAGTCTATTAAATTGATTGATAATTGGTAATTTAGCTATTATATCTGATCTGTCTCTTATACACATCTCCGAGCCCACGAGACGCGTAGTAATCTCGT
>USQP01000163.1 GCA_900556945.1 uncultured Clostridium sp. | reverse complement strand
ACGAGATTACTACGCGTCTCGTGGGCTCGGAGATGTGTATAAGAGACAGATCTTGCACCTTGTCTTTTTAGCAATTTTACATACTTTTCTAAATTCACTAATTCTTACATTTAAATGTAACTGTATTTCCTTATCTCTTTTTAAATTCCAAATGGTTATTTTCTCATTTTTACATATATTAATAAATCTTTCTATGTAATATCCTTCTATTGATATTCCTAAATAGCCTAACAAATAACTCAATATTATTTTTATAAACATAGCTATCTCCTTTAATTTTCATCTACTGTTCTTTCTATGTCTAAACTCTCGATTTTTCCTTTTACTCTAATATCATCATCTGTCATGTTTTCCAAACTTAAGCCATATCCATTTATATTAACGATTCCCATATAGGTATTAATCCTTACAAAAAACTCTTCATATTCTAATATTCCTTTGAAATTTTCAATAATCATCTCATCAAATCCTGTAATAATAATTTTGGGTACATTTGAGCACACCTCTTTTGGTAATTCTAAAAGTTCATCAATTTTTCTTATATTTTTTTTGCCCATTTTTTCCTCCTTGCATTATTTTTCAAATTCATCTAAAGATTTAAACTCATATCCCATATTTTTTGTTTCTTTTATTATGGAATCTAAAATATCTGTGTTCGTTTTTGAGTTTCCGTGTAAAAGCATAATTTCTCCATTATGCAAATTTTTTAATATCTTAGTTTTAGCTTGTTCTTTATCTGGTTGTTGCTTTTCATTCCAATCTTCATAAGCAAAAGACCACATGATATTTTTATATCCGAATGAATTTGTAATAGATAAAGTCCTTTCACTAAATTCTCCTTTTGGTGGTCTAATATACTTCATCTCGTAATTAAATTTCTCGTATATTACTTTATGCAAATCCATTACTTCTGATTTTATTTCATCCTCAGAAAGCTCTGGCATACTTTTATGATTTACTGTATGATTTCCAACTATATGCCCTTCCTCTATCATTTGTTGTACCAAATCAGGCTGTGTATTCACATAATGTGCTGTGATAAAAAATGTAGCTGTTACTTGATTTTCTTTTAGTGTACTAAGGATTTGTGTAGTATATCCTGCTTCATATCCTTCATCAAAGGTTAAATAGATAACTTTCTTTTCAGAGTTTCCTATTGCAACCCCATTATATTTCTCCAATAACTTTTTGTTTTCAGAACCCAAATCTGGTTGTTCATGATTGTCTGCTCTCTTAATTCCCCATCCAATTTTCTTATTACTCAGAGACTGTGTGCTTGTAATTACATCCTTTTCATTGTCAATTTTAGAAAGGAAAGAAAGCGAAAGAATAATTGTCAATAAAGCTAATGTTTTTAAAATTTTAGGTATCTTCCTTTTTAACTTTCTCATTCTTATACCTCCAAATATTAATATACTTCCTTTTATTAATATGTTTGTTTTAAAATTATTATTACTGATGCAAGTATTGTTTGTGTTAAATGTTACGGTAATATTGCAAGAATATTACATTTTTATTACATTAGTATTACTTTATTTATTAATATTGAATTTTCGACAATTATTTGTTATTATAAAATTGATTTTATATGATTTATTATTTAAGGAGAGTGTATTTTTATGAATCAGTTATCAAAACTAACAAAAACTTTTTTTATTGTAATATCTATTATATTTTTTATTTTTTCTATTAACTATAATGTAAATGCTGCAGAAAGTGTTTACACAAAAACAACAACTGCTAAAAGCGGTGATGTAGTATATTTTGAAAAGCCAGAAAGTTGGGGAAATGTTACACCTTATATATATGCATGGGATAACTACAATAATCCTCAAAATAAACTAGGAGGAAGTTTTCCTGGTACTGCTATGACACTTGTATCAGATAATCTTTATAAATATGAATTTGTTTCTGATATTGCCTACACACAATTGATATTTTCAGATGGATCTAGTAACAATCAAACAGAAGATTTAGATTATATATGTAACGGATACATATACCATTTTGATAACACAGCAGCTCTTAGCTTCTCAGCAACTAGTTTACAATTAGGCGATACCGTATATTTTGAAAAACCTGACTCTTGGGATAGCAATGTTTTTGTTTATATGTGGAATTCTAGCACTGGTAATAGAAATTCTGACTGGAATACTACTTCTATGACTAAAGTATCTGATACTCTTTACTCTTACACTTTAAGTAATTCCGATTGGAATGTATCAGGCGGATTTGATATGATAATATTTGGTGCTGGAAGCAATCAAACCAAAGATTTATCTACAGTAGGTTCTAACTTAATTTTTAAAGCTAATGATAATCCTATATCATCTGGAAGTGACAATGGAAAATATGATGGTAAATGGCTTTATACTTCAAATCAATTATCTCAATTATCATCATTAATCCAACAAAAAGTAGTTCCAAGTAGTGATATTCCATATTACACTACAGATTCTTATGCCATTTATAAACAACAATATGATTTAGCTAAAGAAGTAGTAGATCAAACTTATGTAGCAGCAACTTATTATGATTTAACAAGCCAATATGACAAATCATTAATTGCTTTACCATTTGCTTATGACAATTTAAAATTAAATACAGATATATTAAGTGATAAAATTGAGGAAATGAAAAGAGTCGATACTTCAAAATATGAACAGAATTTAGTAGATGCTTTTCATGTTAGTATACAAAAAGCTCAAGATGTTTTAGATTCTGATGGTATAACAATAGAAAGTATGAAAACAGCTATTTCTAACATGGAAACAGCACGTAATAATTTAGTGATCGATAAAACTGAATTAGAATCTATTATTAATAAGGTAAAAGAAATAGATACAGAACTTTATACTGACGAATCTACCAAAAACTTACTTGATGCATTAACGAATGCTACTGAAGTATATGTAGATGAAAATGCAAGCTATTCTGAAGTTCAAGAACAAATTACAAAGTTAAATGATGCAATTTCAAAATTAGTCTTTAAAGAAAATGAAACAGATGAAAATACTACTGATAATCAGAATACTACTGTTCTTGAAGAAAGTAATACAAATTCCAATCCCTTAACAAGTGATACTATATTAGCGCTGTCTCTTATACACATCTGACGCTGCCGACGAAGCTAGAAGTGTAGAT
>USQP01000162.1 GCA_900556945.1 uncultured Clostridium sp. | reverse complement strand
GATCTACACTTCTAGCTTCGTCGGCAGCGTCAGATGTGTATAAGAGACAGAGATAGTATTATTCAACTACTAGGCAGTAGTATGGAATATGCTAATATGATAGTATATGAAAAATCAAAAGAAAGCAAAGAACTAGAGGGAATGGGTACTACTTTAGAAATTTGCTTAATATATAATAATAAGGTGTTTATTGGACATGTAGGCGATAGCAGAATTTATAGAATTAGAAAAGAATTTATGAGAAAACTAACGCAAGACCATAGCTATGTCCAAAAATTAGTAAAAGATGGGACAATTACGCAAGAAGAAGCAGTACATCATCCTCAGAAGAATATGTTGATGAAGGCACTTGGCTGCAATGCTTTTGTAGAACCAGATGTTATGGTAAAAGGATTTTTAAAAGATGATATTTTAATTATTAATTCAGATGGATTAACCAATTTAGTGCCACAAGAGGAAATTTTTAAACAGGCCAAAAAGGATATCGAACAAGCACCAAAGGAATTAGTAAAGATGGCAAATGAAAATGGAGGATATGATAACATAACAGTTATTATTATAAAAAACATATAACGATCTACAAACAAACAATATTTAAGGAGAGATAAATATGAATTTAGAAGGTAAGCTATTAGGGAGTCGATACGAAATTATCGAAAAAGTTGGAAACGGAGGAATGGCTACTGTATATAAAGCAACAGATAAAGTATTGAAAAGAAATGTTGCGGTAAAAATATTAAGAGATGAATTTACAACAGATGAAGAATTTATAAGAAGATTTGAAGTGGAAGCTCAATCTGCTGCGAGACTGACACATCCTAATATTGTATCGATTTATGATGTAGGAGTAGAGGGGAATCTATACTATATTGTAATGGAATTGATACAAGGAAAAACATTAAAAGAGATTATTGTAAAAGAAAAGGGACCACTTCCATGGAAATGGTCAATCAATGTAGCGATACAGATTGCATCAGCCTTAGAAATGGCACATAAAAACAATATTATACATAGAGATATAAAACCTCACAACATTATCATAACAGAGGATGGAATTGCAAAAGTAACCGATTTTGGAATTGCAAAGGCAGTATCGAATTCTACGATTACAGCATTTGGAACAACCATTGGTTCCGTTCATTATTTCTCACCGGAACATGCAAGAGGTGGGTTTACAGATGCTAAGTCAGACTTATATTCTTTAGGAGTTGTTTTATATGAAATGGTAACTGGAAGAGTTCCATTTGATGCAGATACACCAGTTTCAGTAGCTCTAAAACATATGCAAGAAGAGCCAGAAGAACCAATTGAAGTCAATCCAAATGTGCCAACGTCTGTTAATAAAATTATCATGAAAGCACTCCAAAAAGATACTAGTTTAAGATATCAGACAGCTTCTGAAATGCTAGTAGATTTAAAAAAGGCTTTAAAAGATCCAGAGGGAGATTTTGTAGAAGAATTAGAATATGATCCAACGGCAAGCACACAAGTAATTGATACCAATAAAATTAGAAAAGAAAGTCAGACCAAAAATGCAAAAGGAAAAAAGGAAGGAAAGTTAAAGACTTTTATTAAGAATCATAAAGGATTAAGTATCTTTATAGGTTTAATATTATTATTTGTTTTAAGTTTAGGAGGAACCATACTAGCATTAAATTTAACGAATCCACCAGAAGTTTCTATGCCAAATGTAGTTGGCTTATCAAAAGAAGAAGCGAAACAAGAAATTGAAAATGCTAAATTAAAATTTGAAGTAGAAAAAGAAGAATATGATAAGGATGTACCAGAGGGATTTGTTATTTCACAAGATCCAACTTATATGGAAAGATTTAATAAAGTAAAACAAGGAAGTACCGTTAAAGTTGTTATTAGTAAAGGACAGGAAAAAACAACAGTTCCAAAAGTAGTAGGAATGGAAAAAGATAAAGCAATAAAAGCACTAGAAGATGCTAAGTTAAAAGTAGAAGTAATAGAAGAAACAAGCAAAAAGGTACAAGAAGGATATGTTATTTCTCAAGAAACAGATCCAGATACAGAGGCTTTTGCAGGCGACACAGTGATGATACATGTCAGTACAGGTGTAGAGAAAGCGACTGTACCAGATGTTATAGGAAAAACACAATCAGAAGCTAAGAGTACGCTGGAAGCACAAGGATTTGTTGTGTCGGTTGTAACTTCAGAGGATAGTTCAAAAGCTAGTGGAGTCGTATTAAAGCAGAGCTTAGATTCAGGAAAATCAGTAGAAAAGGGAAGTAGCATTACGATAACAGTAAATAGCTATGAAGAGTCGAAAACAATGACTGTAAATATCAATGTTAAATCTATAACTGGAGGATATACAGAAGAAAGTTCAGACACAAATGCAACAGGAAGTACAGCAGCAAAAACAGTAAGTATTACCTTAAAATCAGGAAATACAACTTTATATTCTGACTCAGGAGTGGATAAAAACACAACGAATAAGTCAACAACAATTAGTGGAAAAGGCTCAATGGATTTAACTCTTACTATTACAGATTCGAATGGTGGAAGTTGGACTAGAACAAAAACAGTAAACTTTAATAATGATTCATCAGTTAGTTTTTAAAAGCAAATAGGGAGCGATTCAATTCGTTCCCTAAAAATTTAATGGAGGAGTAATGCAAGGATTAATAATTGAAAACATATCAAATCTATATAAAATAAAGGTGGCAAATCAAATATATGAAGCAACAGCAAGAGGAAAATTCAAAAAAGAGGAAATCATACCAGTCGTTGGAGATATCGTGAAATTAGAAATAATAGATTATGACAATAAGAAAGCTGTTATTGAAGCAATAGAAAACAGAAAAGTATATGTAAAAAGACCGAAATTAGCAAATATTACACAACTGGTCTTTATTGTATCAAGTAAAAATCCTAAGCCAGATTTATTGCTATTAGATAAACAATTAGCTTTTTCAGAATTTTTAGGTATAAATTCTGTTATTGTATTAAATAAAACAGATTTAGACAAAGAAGAACAATTTAAAGAGATAAAAAGTGTTTATGGAAAAGTAGGATATAAAGTAATTGAAACCAATGCTAAAGAACAAAAAGGAATAGATGAATTAAAATCTGTTTTAAAAAGTAATATCTGTCTCTTATACACATCTCCGAGCCCACGAGACGCGTAGTAATCTCG
>USQP01000161.1 GCA_900556945.1 uncultured Clostridium sp. | reverse complement strand
GAGATTACTACGCGTCTCGTGGGCTCGGAGATGTGTATAAGAGACAGTTATTATCTTTAATTTCAGCAGAGTAAAACTCTCCTGTTGAAATATCACATATGCTAATTCCAAAATAAATTCCAGTTTTATAAATAGACATGATATAATTGTTTTTTCTTTCTTCTAGCATATTGCTATCTACTAAAGTTCCTGGCGTTACTACTCGAATGACTCCTCTTTTTACAATTCCCTTTGTCGTCTTTGGATCTTCCAATTGTTCACATATCGCTACTTTATATCCTTTGTTAATCAATCTTGAGACATAAATTTCTGCAGCATGATGAGGAATTCCACACATTGGTGCTCTTTCTTCTTGTCCGCAATCTTTTCCTGTTAATGTTAATTCTAATTCTCTAGATGCTGTGATAGCATCATCAAAAAACATTTCATAGAAATCGCCTAAACGATAAAATAAAATACAATCTTTATATTCTTCTTTTGTTTCAAGATATCTTTGCATCATCGGTGAAAACTCTGCCATCTTCCATTTTTCTCCTTTTCTATTTTTCTTCTATTTCTCCCTTTAAATACCACATGTGTTCTGATAAAATTTTTATTTCTTTTACTTTACCAATTAATTCTTTCGAGCCTTTCAATACCACAACTTTATTACTATCGGTTCTTCCAGATAACATGTTAGGATTATTTTTGCTTTCTCCTTCTACTAAAACTTTTTGAATCGTTCCTATATATTTTTGATTATTTTCTGCAATTTGACTTTCTACTAAAGCTTTCAGCTTATCAAATCTTCTATGCTTTATTTCTTCTGGAACTTGATTTTTCATCCTGTCTCCTGGTGTTCCTACTCTTCTCGAATAAATAAACATATAAACTTGTTCAAAGTTCACTTTTCTCACCACATCTAATGTGTCTTCAAATTCTTCATCCGTTTCTCCTGGAAATCCTACAATAATATCTGTTGATAGGGTTAAATTTGGAATTTTTCTTTTCATTTTGTCTACTAAAGCTAAATATTGCTCTTTCGTGTATTTTCGATTCATTTCTTTTAATACTTTCGTATTTCCAGATTGTAATGGTAAATGCACGAATTTACATACCTTATCACAAGTTGCAATTGCCTCAATGACATCATCTGTAAAGTCCTTTGGATGGGGAGATACAAAACGTATTCTTTCTATTCCATCTATTCTATTGATTGCTTTTAACAGAGTAGCAAAAGAATTAATTCCTTTATCTTCCTCAAATTTAATTCCCTTTTCACGTTCTACTCGTAAATAAGAATTTACATTTTGCCCAAGTAATGTAATTTCTTGATAACCTTGCAATGCTAATTCTTTTACTTCATTGATAATATCTTGAGGGTGTCTGCTTCTTTCTCTACCACGTACATATGGTACAATACAATAACTACAAAAATTATTGCACCCATTCATAATCGTAACAGACGCTTTAATATGACTATCTCTTTTAATTGGTAGACCTTCATAAATTTTGCCATCGATGTCAATAATATCTTCTACTTTCTTCTTTTCTTCTAAAGCTTTGTATAAATCCTCCGGAAATTTATGTAATGTATGTGTTCCAAATAAGATATCAACAAAAGGATAACTTTCTTTTATTTTGTCAGTGATATGTTTTTCTTGCATCATACATCCGCCAATACTAATTATAATACCCTTTTCCTCTTTTATTCTTTTTAATTCCCCTAATTTTCCAAAAAGCTTGTCTTCTGCATTTTCTCTTACACAACAAGTATTAAATACTATTAAATCGGCTTCTTTTTGATTTTCGGTTTTTGCATATCCCATTTTTTCTAGCATGCCTCTTAACTTCTCCGAATCATTTTCGTTTAATTGACATCCCATAGTAAAAACCATATATTTTAAATTTGTGTTATGATTTATTTTTTTTACTTTTTCTATATATTTTTCTTGTAACTTTACTTCATTTGATCCATTCATTGCTGACCTCCATTTGCTTTGTTTATTTTATTATATTTTGTCATATTTTGCAAGAACTCATATTAAAATTGGGGTAGAAGCCAAAAGCTTTTACCCCAATTTTAATATTCTTATGCAAGACCATATTTTTTCTTAAATTTGTCTGCTCTACCACCTGCTGTTTCTTGTCTTAAGTTACCTGTCCAATATGGATGACATTTTGAGCATACATCTACTTTTAAATCTTTTTTTGTTGAACCAACTTCTAAAACATTTCCACATGCACATGTAATAGTTGTTTGGTTATATTGTGGTTGTATTTCTGTTTTCATCTATGTTCACCTCTTTCTCGATTTTAATAACATGACTGTTTTTTATCATAACACATTATTTCCATTTTTTCAAGTATTTCTATTTATTTTGTTTCATTTTTTTCTTGTTCATACATATATTCTGCAGAATATAACATCTCTTTATTTAAAGATAATTTACTTACCAATTTGCTCATTACATTAAATACGCATGCTATTATTAATATTAGCATTCCAATTTTCTTCCAATATTTTGCAAACATAATTTTTTCTCCTTTTTTACTTTTGCATATTAATTATACTTTTATTTTTGTAAATTGTCAATTGCCACCTATAAAAAAAGTTAAGTGCCCTACAATTTTCTACTTTTAGGGCACTTAGTCTGAGTTCTTTTAAATGAACTCTAAGTTAAATCCTTTGCAGATGTCAAAAAATTTTTCCAAAATTACTTTTTCATAATTCGACTTAATCAGCACTAAATTGTTTCCTTCTTTTTGGCCATAACAATAAATTCTATTTTGTAAGATTAAGCCATTGAACTTAATATAGAGGCTCTGATCTTGTTTTGTTAAACTTAATTGAACCATTTCCATATCAATTTTTCATCGCTAAAAAAGTAAAATACGGTATTTTCCGGTACAGATACATCCGTTACATCATAACTGACTTGTCCAGTCCATGTTTTGAAAATATTCTCTCTTGACACCCATATAGCATTTAACCATTTTTTCATTATTTTTTCCTCCTTGTTATTGCTCGGAGGACTGTGCCTCCGAAAATTTTATTTTTCAAAGGCAACAAATAACTTGTTCCAATATAATTATACTATGTTTTACATAAAATTGCAAATTTTAGTTTTTTTGCTAACATAATTTTATTTTTTCTGGTTAGAATAAAAATGGCTGTCTCTTATACAC
>USQP01000160.1 GCA_900556945.1 uncultured Clostridium sp. | reverse complement strand
GTGTATAAGAGACAGATCAAAAATTGTAAAATAAAGAAAATATATATCATAAAATGCGATGAAAAAATCTTGCAACCTCCCTAAATTCATAGTATTATAAGAGTTATGTGATACAAAAGAGGGGGAGAAAAATGAAAAAATTTTTTGGAGGTACATTTATCGAAAAGGAAAAGTTAAAAGAAGCAGGGATAGAACATCCAATAAAATTAGAATATTATAAAATCATTAACGAAGATGAATCCGGCAATTCTAATCAATATGGAGTCCATATAGTAAAAACAGAATATATCGATAATGATATAAAGGTAGAAGAAAAATCAATAGAATATTTATCAAATAATGAACAGAAAGTAAATGATATCTTAACGATTCTAAAAGAAAATGAAGTAACACCAATTTGTGTACAAGATATCATTTGTGATTTTTCAAAGGGACTTTGCTAATCTCAATAAAATCTATTTAAAAAGCTTGCAAATTGTGGAAAAATAGTCTAGAATAACTTATAGCAAATAAGAAGTGAAGCACAAAATGAGTAGTTGAACTTAAAAAATAAGGAGGAATATATGGCTGATAAGTTAATAATAGTGGAGTCACCAGCAAAAGCCAATACCATAAAGAAATTTCTAGGTGGTAGTACGAAAGTAGTAGCGTCAATGGGACATATTAGAGATTTACCAAAATCAAAATTAGGAGTAGATATAGAACATGATTTTGAACCAGAATATATAAATATTAGAGGAAAAGGAGACTTAATAAAATCATTAAAAAGAGATGCTAAGCAGGCTAAAAAAGTATATTTAGCAACTGACCCTGATCGTGAAGGGGAAGCAATTGCATGGCATCTAGCAACTATTTTAAAAGATGAAACAGATAAAATAACTAGAGTGACTTTTAATGAAATCACCAAAGGAGCAGTACAAAAAGCAATCAAAGAACCAAGAAATATAGATGAGAATTTAGTGGATGCTCAACAAGCAAGGCGTGTACTAGATAGAATTGTGGGCTACAAGATTAGTCCACTGCTTTGGAAAAAAGTAAGAAGAGGATTATCTGCAGGACGTGTACAATCGGTTGCTGTTAAATTAATTGTAGATAGAGAAGAAGAAATTGAGAAATTTATACCAGATGAATATTGGAATATATATGCAGAATTAGAAGATAAAGAAACAAAAAAGCAATTTGAAGCAAAGTTCTATGGGAAAAATGGAAAAAAACAAGAGATACATTCAGAGGAAGAAGTAAATAAGGTTTTAAAGGAGATTGAAAAAGCAAAATATATAGTGGATGAAGTAAAAAGAGGAGAAAAGAAAAGAACTCCAGCGCCACCTTTTACAACTAGTACCATGCAACAAGAAGCATCAAGAAAACTTGGATTTACGTTAAAGAAAACAATGTCAATAGCACAAGGATTGTATGAAGGAGTAAAGATATCAGAGAAGGGTACGGTGGGTTTGATAACTTATATGAGAACGGATTCTACAAGAATATCAGAAGAAGCAAGAGCTGCGGCAAAGAAGCATATTGTGGGTACCTATGGAGAGAATTATTATGAAAATAGATATTATAAAACCAATAAAGATTCACAAGATGCACATGAGGGTATTCGACCAACCTATGCAGAGTTAGAACCAGATACTATTAAAGATTCTTTAACAAAAGATCAATATAAATTATATAAATTAATTTATCATCGATTTATGGCAAGTCAAATGGCAGCTGCTATCTATAATACCATGTCAGTAACGATAAATGCAAATGATTATAATTTCAAAGCCAATGGACAAAGTATAAAATTCAAAGGATTTATGACTTTATATGTAGAAGGAACAGACTCGGAAGAACAAGAAGAAGAGGGAATGTTACCAGAATTAAAAGAAAAGCAAGAATTAAAGCTAAATAAGATAAATCCAAAACAGAGCTTTACAGAACCACCACCAAGATATACAGAGGCAAGTCTTGTAAAAGCTTTAGAAGAAAAGGGAATTGGAAGGCCAAGTACTTATTCACCAACCATAACAACAATTTTAGAAAGAAGATATATTGAAAAAGAAAAAAAACAATTGATGCCAACAGAATTAGGGAAAATAGTAAATAAGCTATTAACAGAAAATTTTACAGACGTTATTAATGTAGAATTTACTGCAAAAATTGAAAATGAATTTGATGAAATAGCAGAAGGAAAAGAAGAATGGAAAAAGATGATAAGAGAATTCTATGGACCATTTGAAAAAGAGTTAGAAAAAGTAGAAAAAGAATTAGAACATGTAGAGTTAGTAGAAGAGGTATCAGACATACCATGCGAAAAATGTGGTCGAATGATGGTATATAAATATGGAAGATATGGAAAATTTTTAGCGTGCCCAGGATATCCAGAGTGTAAAAATGCAAAGCCAATTATAGAAACAATAGACGTACCTTGTCCAAAATGTGGATCAACTGTACAAGTAAGAAAAACAAAAAGAAAAAGAAACTATTATATTTGTGAGAATAATCCAGAATCTTGCGATTATATATCTTGGAATAAACCAAAACCAGGAGAAAAATGGAACCCAGAAGAAGCAGAAGAAGTAAAAAAGGAAACAAAAAAAACAGTTAAGAAAACAACAAAAAAGAAGAGAACAAAGAAAAAATAGTAGTAAAAATAATAAAAATACGCCACTTCACTTGACAATATGGCGTATTTTTGGTATTATTTTAAATGCTGAAACATATAATAAAAAGAAATGCGGGAATAGCTCAGTTGATAGAGCGCTGCCTTGCCAAGGCAGAGGTCGCGGGTTTGAGCCCCGTTTCCCGCTCCAATAAAAATAGGTACTATTTTTAGAAGAAGAGCATATAATTAAATATGTAGCGATATAGCCAAATTACTGAGGTTGTTCGAACAAAGTGAGTTACAACATCAGTATACGGTAACATTGTCGCAAGTAGAAACGGCGATATAGCCAAGTTGCTGAGGTTGTTCGAACAAAGTGAGTTACAACGTCAGTATACGGTAACATTGCCGCAAGTAGAAACGGCGATATAGCCAAGTGGTAAGGCACGAGTCTGCAAAACTCTGATCCCCGGTTCGAATCCGGGTGTCGCCTCCAGTTTTAAACCAATTTCCACAGATTTTTAAAATTTCTGTGGATTTTTTATTACTTTCGAAAGCTTTATATCTGTCTCTTATACACATCTCCGAGCCCACGAG
>USQP01000159.1 GCA_900556945.1 uncultured Clostridium sp. | reverse complement strand
CTCCTCAATTATTATCCTATATTATTTTTTATACCTTGTGTGTCGCAACCAACATAATAAAATAAAGTTAGGTTGCTCCAATCGCACTCGCTTATGCTCATTTGATCGCTTACGCGGTATGACAAAATAATATAGGATAATAATTGAGGAAAAATAGCTAAGCTTATTTTACTACTTGTCCTTTGTGGTTTTTGTCTTTTTTAGTAAGCTATACGAAAAAAGTTTTTTACATTTTGCGATTTATCTTTTTTATTTTTCCTATCTTTTTATCATATTTGATTTTTATTTTATTACATAATGTCAAAAATTGCAATATAGTTTTAAAAAAGGAACTGAAATAATTTAATTTCATAAAATAAATTTTTTGTTTCTCCCCTATATCGTAATTAAAACTTTAAAATTTAATAAGAGAATAACCTCTTTTACAGAAATTATTCTCTTGTTTATTATTCTTCCGCCTCATTTGCTTGCACACTACATCTAAATCCCCAGTAAACTACACTGCCATCTGTATAGAAATATATTTTTACAGTATCTCCTTCTACTGTTATTTCTTTATTCGCTAAAGCAGTGTTACCTTGACCTTTAGAATTATATATACTTGTCCCATCTTTATCCGATATAATTACATAATCACAATTATTTTCTAAATAACAATTAGCATCAAAAGTTAATGTCAAAGATGTAGCTCCTTCTACCGTTTTCACATAAGTTCTAGAGATATTATTGGAATAGCTGTGCTCTGTTTCGATTGAAAGTACACTTTCTGGAATTATAATTTCTCCCTTCATTTTAGCAGGAATTATTAATATCACAGTTTGTTCTTTATTATAAAGTATTCCATTTATGCTACTATAGGTGTTATTTGCCTCACTTACAGTAATATTTTCTAGATTACTACAATTACTAAATGCTTTATCTCCTATACTTGCTACACCATCTCCTATTGTCACATTCGTTAATGCAGAACAATTATAAAATGCATTGTTTCCTATGCTTGTTACACTATCTGGTATGATTATATTTGTTATTCCACTACAATTGTAAAATGCATTATCTTCAATAATTTTTACAGTTGATGGTATTTCATAATCAGAAACATCTCTTTTATTAGATGGATATTTTATGATTGTTTGTTTTTCTTTATCAAATAATACTCCATCTATGCTACTATAGGTAGCATTATTTTCGCCTACATCTATTGTTTCTAATTTATTACAGTTGTCTAATGCACAATCTCCTATACTTGTTACACCATTTCCTATTTGTATGCTTATTAATGCTGTGCAATTATAGAACGCATATTCCCCTATACTTGTTACACTGTCTGGTATGATTACACTTGTTAAGCTAGTACAATTGCTAAATGCTTCACTTTGTATAGATATTATTCCATTTGGTATTTCCACTTCTTTAATCGCTTTTGGCACCATTACTATCGTTGTCTGTTCTTTATTGTATAATATTCCATTAACACTACTATAAATATTATTTTCTTCACTTACATTTATAGCCTCAAGCTTATTACAACCATTAAACGCACTAGTTGATATGTTTGTCATTCCTTTTCCTATAGTTACAGTAGCTAAATTACTACAATTATAAAATGCATTATTTCCTATGCTTATTACACTATCTGGTATGATTACACTTGTTAAACTACTGTAAGTACTAAATGTTTCATCCTCTATGGCTACTATTCCATTTGATATTTCCACTTCTTTAATCGCTTTCGGTACTATAATCATCTTAGTTTGTTCTTTATTATATAGTATTCCACTTTTACTACTATAAACGTTATTTCCCTCATCTACATTTATACTTTCTAATTTATTGCAATTACTAAATGCGCTATTTTCTATATTTCTCACACCATTTGATATGGTTATACTTGTTAAATTACTACAATTATAAAATGCATTGTTTCCTATACTTGTTACACTATCCGATATGGTTACACTTGTTAATTTACTGCAATTACTAAATGTTTCGTCTTCTATGTACAGGATTCCATCTGGTATTTCCACTTCTTTAATTGCTTTTGGTATGATTATTATCTTTGTTTGCTCTTTATTATATAGTATCCCATCTTTACTACTATAAACGTTATTTTCCTCATCTACATTTATGCTTTCCAAACTATTACAATTATTAAATGCACTACCTTGAATATTTGTTACACTACTTGGTATGTCTACACTTGTTAAGCTACTACAACTACTAAACGCATACTCTCCTATATTCTTAACATTATTTCCAATTGCTAGCTCTGTTACCTTATTGCAGTTATAGAATGCATATTTTCCAATACTTGTTACTCTGTTTGGTATCGTTATATTAGTTAAATTATAACAATTATAGAATGAATATTCTCCTATATTGGTCACCGTATTTGGTATGGTTGAATTCGTTAAATTATAACAATTATAAAATGCATAATCTCCTATAGTAGACAAATTACTTGGCATCTCTATTTTTGTTAATTTAGTACATCCATAAAAAGTATTGTTTCCTATCTTGGTTACACGACTTGGTATTACTATGTCTGTCAATGCCGTACACTGGTTAAAAGCTGCATCTCCTATTGTTTCTACTCCACTTCCCATTGTCACAGTTGTCAAATTACTACATTTACTAAATGCTGAACTTCCTATACTTACTACGCTATTTGACATTTCTATATTTGTTAACTTAGAGCAATTTTCAAATGCCCCTGTACCTATTATCTCTATACTATCTCCCATTATTACATTTTCTAAATTGCTACCATACCTGAATGCAGAATTTCCTATACGTACTACGCTATTTGGTATCTCTATGCTTGTTAATTGAGAACAATTGTAAAACGCCGAATCATCTATATTGGTTATTGTTTCTGGTATTGTTACACTCGTTATTCCTGTGCAATTTGAGAAAGTCCCTTTTTCTATAGTTGTCATCGTATTTGGTATTACTACATTTGTTAATTTCGAACAATTATAAAATGCATATTCTCCTATGTCTATTACTGATTCCGGTATTGTAGTATTCATTACATTAGAGCAATTATAGAACGCATAACTTCCTATCGTCGTTACTCCTTCTGGAATTGTTATGCTCGTTATACTATAACAATTATAGAATGCATAACTTTCTATACTTGTTACTTTTTCTGGGATAATTACTTCTTTTAATCCTGTCTCTTATACACATCTCCGAGCCCACGAGACGCGTAGTAATCTC
>USQP01000158.1 GCA_900556945.1 uncultured Clostridium sp. | reverse complement strand
GAGATTACTACGCGTCTCGTGGGCTCGGAGATGTGTATAAGAGACAGATTTATTATAGTGTATTTTTATATATTATAATAAGTCGGCGATAAGAATATATTATTTGTTTGTAGGCTATATTTTATTAAAATTTATTCTTTATTTATTTTTATAATATATGATATATGGTCAAATGATAGGTAATATATTCGAGCTAAGATTATTTTTATATCTAATATTTTTTAAGTGGTTGTTAATAGTCCCTTTGGGATGAATACAGTTACTTGTGGTGTATTAATAGTCGAGCGAAGGATTAATATATGTGGTATCGAGCTTATTTATATAGTAATATATATTAGGTTTTAATATTAGATATATTAGTTTTAGTAGAGATTATTGTTGGCTTTATCGATTAAAGGCAGATAAAATTAATTTTATCTGCCTTTAAATTTAAATTTTATACTTTTATACTTTTATTTCAAACTTACTTAAAACAATAAGTTGTCTTTAAACAAGCAAAATTTTAATCATCAACTTAAATAGTTATTAGAAACATACTTAATTATATATCTAAATTTTTTACATATTTTGCATTTGCCTGAATAAATTCTCTTCTTGGTTCCACTTCATCTCCCATTAATAAAGTAAATATCTCATCAGCTTTTATTGCATCTTCCATTGTTACTTTAATTAAAATTCTTCTTTCTGGATCCATTGTTGTTTCCCATAATTGCTCTGGATTCATTTCACCTAAACCTTTATATCTTTGAAGCCCTAATTGATCTCTATGAATACCTTTTTCTTCTAATTCTTTATAAGCTTTATCTAAATCTTCATCTGTATAGCAATATATATCTTCCATTCCTTTTTTAGACAATTTATATAGTGGTGGTTGTGCCAAATATACATTTCCATTCTCAATTAATGGCCTCATATATCTAAAAAAGAAAGTTAATAATAATGTTCTAATATGTGCTCCATCTACATCGGCATCAGCCATGATAATTACTTTTCCATACCTTATTTTTGTAATATCAAAGTCACTACCAATTCCAGCTCCAACCGCTAATATAACTGGATTTAATTTGTCATTTCCATAAATTTTATCCGCTCTTGCTTTCTCTACATTTAACATTTTTCCCCATAGAGGCAAAATTGCTTGGAATTTTCTATCTCTTCCTTGCTTTGCGCTTCCTCCTGCTGAATCCCCTTCTACAATATAAACCTCACATTCATCTGCATTTTTACTGCTACAATCTGCTAATTTTCCTGGCAATGTTGAAGTTTCTAAAGAATTCTTTTTTCTTACTAACTCTCTCGCTTTTCTTGCTGCTTCTCTTGCACGAGATGCACTAATACATTTTTCTAATATTGCTTTTGCTACATTAGGGTTTTCTTCTAAGAAAGTTGATAGAGCTTCATTTACCATGCTTTGTACAACTCCTGTTACTTCACTGTTTCCTAATTTTGTTTTCGTTTGCCCTTCAAATTGAGGTTCTTTTACTTTTACAGATACTACTGCAGTAATTCCCTCTCTGATATCTTCTCCCTGTAAATTACTATCTTTCTCTTTTAAAATATTATGACTTCTTGCATAATCATTAAATACCTTTGTTAATGACCTTTTAAATCCTTCTAAGTGTGTTCCACCTTCAATTGTATTAATATTATTAACAAAAGTATAAATATTTTCTGAATAACTTGTTGTATATTGAATTGCTATCTCTACTGGTATCTCACCATTTTTTTCAATATAAATTGGTGTCTTATGTAATTTTTCTTTGTTTTTATTTAAAAACTCTACAAATGATATTAGACCACCCTCAAAACAAAACTCTGCTTTTTTAGGTGTTTCTTCTCTTTTATCTTCAATTGTTATCTTTAAACCTTTTGTTAAGAATGCCATTTCTCGAAATCTTTTTTCTAATGTTTCATATTCATAATCTAAACTTTCAAAAATAGTATCATCTGCTAAAAATCTTACTTTTGTTCCAGTTCCTTTTGCTTCTCCTATTTTTTCTAATTTTTTAATTGTCTTTCCTTTTTCAAAATACATTTGGTACAAACCGCCATCTCTCTTGATTGTGACTTCTGTCCATGTAGATAGCGCATTTACTACGGAAGCACCAACACCATGAAGTCCTCCCGATACTTTGTATCCACTATCTCCACCAAATTTTCCTCCAGCATGTAAGACTGTATAAACTGTCTCTGCTGTTGATATTTTTGTTTTTGGATGAATTTCTACTGGTATTCCTCTTCCATTATCTTCTACACTAATTATATTTCCTGGCTCTATTTCTATTTTTATTTCTGTACAATATCCTGCTAGAGCTTCATCTACACAGTTATCAACGATTTCATAAACCATATGATGAAGACCTCTTACTGAAGTGCTTCCTATATACATACCTGGTCTTTTTCTTACGGCTTCTAGACCTTCTAAAACTTGTATTTGTTCTGCTCCATACTTATGATTGTATTTTTCCATTTATTTTCCTCCTCCTATTACTTTACCTTCTTTTACATTATATATTAAAATATTTTTATTTTCAATATCTATTTTATCCGTACAAGTTATAATAACTTGTGTATCTTCAATTTTATTTAAAAAATGATTTCTTCTTTTTTCATCTAGTTCTGACATAAAATCATCTAATAGTAAAACTGGTTTTTCTCCTATTTCTTCTTCTATAATATTTAATTCAGATAATTTTAAAGATAAAATTGATGTTCTATTTTGTCCTTGTGATCCATATATATCCAATCTTTTTTTATTTATATATATCACAAAATCATCTCGATGTATACCTTTTGTTGTAAAACCTTTTATGATATCTAGTTTTCTTCTTTGCTTTAATAATCTTAAATACTCTTCTTTATTCATACATTCTGTTATATATTCAATTTCTATTTCTTCCTTGTTTTCTGTAATTTCATCATGAATATTTTTTATTTTATTATTTATTTTATTAATAAATTCTTTTCTATAATTATAAATATTAATTGCATATTCTGCTAATTTTTCGTCCCAAATTTCCAATAGTTTTTCATTTTTTTGTTCCTCTCTAATTTGTCTTAAATAATTATTCCTTTGTTCTATTGTTTTTAAATATAAATTTAAATTATACATATAATTAGGTTTTAATTGACTAATCATAATATCTAAAAATCTTCTCCTGTTTTGAGGACCACCTTTTAAAATATTAATATCATCTGGTGTAAAAATTACTACCTGTCTCTTATACACATCTGACGCTGCCGACGA
>USQP01000157.1 GCA_900556945.1 uncultured Clostridium sp. | reverse complement strand
TACGAGATTACTACGCGTCTCGTGGGCTCGGAGATGTGTATAAGAGACAGAGTAAGAACTTCTAATAAAGAAACACTGAAGGAAGAAAGAGAAGAACTAATAAATTATACCATTCAAAAAGAAGTTCAAGAAAAGCAATTAAAAAACACAAAAAAATTAGGAAAAGGATTAAATACATGTATAGCACTATATCTTTATGACTACGAGAATAATAGATATGACATAAAAATAATAGATTCTAGAGAAATCATAGATGGAATATCTAGTAAGAAAACGCAAAACTTAAAGAGGTTTAAAGAATTAGATAAAGAATTAAAAAGAAAAAATTCTGAAGAAAATGTGGGGATAGAATGTTTAATCCAAACTATAGTATTAACAGATTTTTACGAAATATTTCCAGATACTTATGTTGGAGATAGTGTAAGAACAATGATAATAGATAATGATATTGTAAAAAGAGAGCTAATGACAAGAGAAGAATTAGAGAAAATGAAGCATAAAAATTATGATGAATATGAAAATTTTGTTACAAACACAAGATTTTTAGGAGATGTATATGAGCTAAGAAAAACTTTAGAAAAACACATTGACCATGTTGATGTTGATAAGTTAATTATGATATGTTGTTATAGATATGAAGAGGCATTAGAAAATAATGCAATAGATGAAAAAGATATAGAAGAGGTAAAAGAGGTTCTACAAACATCATTAAAATTTGTAAAAGAGAATAGAAAAACATTTGAATTTAGATTACAGACGAAACAATCAGAAGAATACAAAGAAAAAAATGTAGAATATTCAATTAAGGATATAAAAAATTGTATCAATAGAATAAGAGATAATAAATATTTAGGAAGCAAAAAGATTGAGAATATCAGACAAAAAGTCACACTAGGAGAAATGAATTTATTTAATATAGAATCCAATGATGTTGAGATTATATTTTCGGAAAAAGAGTTAGTATCACTTGCCAATTTGAATGATGAAAATTTACAGTATGTTGCTATGAAATTACAATGGGATGCGGAGAAAATAGTAGAAACAATTATAAATAAAGAAGGATGTTCAAGTAACTTGTTAAGAGACTTTGCAACACAAAAAATAATAACGTCAAAGGATATTCTTGAATTATATATGAATCGAGGTATAAATCTAGAGCAAATAAAAGAAATTAGAAAAGATATAGATTTATCAGAAATGATTAATTCATATGAATTAATTCAATACTATATTCATAGTATTGAATTAGAATTAAAAGAAGAGGAAAAAGAGGAGAATAACAAAGAGTATAAAAGATATTTAAAATTATATAAAGAAGTACGAATGAATGATCATACGGAGGAGTTAGAAACCATTGCTAATGACTTAATGATAGAAATTATAGAACAATATGACCAGAACAAGCAAGAAGAGTATTTACAACAATTAAAAGAGTTTTACAAAGAGGGGTTATTAACCATTGATGTAATAGTAGAATGGAATAATCAAGAAGTAGTAGAAAAATTAGTAATAGATTTGTATAAAGGACAAGAAGTTAGATTAGAAGAATTAAAGGGATGGATTAAAGACAAAAAAATACCATTCGAATGTATAAAAGAATTAATTTGGGAAAAAGATATTAGCTATGAAGAAAGGATGAAAGTTGTAGGAGAAGGTTGGATTCCGGAAGAAGAAATATTTGACTTATATAAAAAAACTCTCATTCGTGATAAAGATTTACTAGAACTAGCAGATAAATCGATTATTGATAGAAGTAAAGCAGAGGATATTATAAATGGAACAAATTTAGAAGATTTAGAAAAAAATTCGAAAATTGTGCTAAGAGTAAATGATACCATACAGAAAATAAAAAGAGATGAAAGTATATATGTAACTGAAAAAGAAAGAGAAGAAAATAGTTTCAAAAATAAGAAACCAAAATTAATCATTGATCCAAATGAAAGAAAAGAATTTTTTAAGTTATTAGGAGCGGGTATACCAGACGAAGTAGAAATTGCTAAGACAAGTCCTTTTTATAATTATGAATTCTATGTAATACCAGATGAAACAGGAAAAATAGACAAAAATAGTGTTGTTATAGCTGAAAGAATTTATGAAGAAAAAGAAGAACATATTAAAAATGATGAAGGAAGAAAAGATAAAGAACTCAGATTTGCAACTGATAATGCTACTTATTTCTTTAAATATAAAGATTTAATGGTTTTAAGTAATTATTTAAAAAAAGATGAAGCGGTAAAAGAAAAGAAGGATATTATATTTAAAGCAAACCATACAATAGCAACAGATAAAAAGAATGGACATTGGGCAGCTAGTGTAATATATGGAATTGCTAAAACTATGCTTTCATCAGACCTAAAAGAATATAGTAAAGAAAATCAAAGGAGAATAGTGGTAGAAAAATTAAGTAAAGTATATGATTATGATCAACTTATGAAAATATTAGATAAAGGTGAAGAAATCGATTCTGGTGAATATATAGGTGAGATTGTAGAAGCCGATACAGAAGGAAGGTAAATTATGAAAGTTTTATTGATAGAATATCCAAAATGTTCAACATGTAAAAAAGCGAAAAATTGGTTAGAAAAAAATAGGATAGAATTTAAAGACAGATATATTGTCGAAGAGGTTCCAACAGAACAAGAATTAAAAGATTGGATTCCATTGAGTGGAAAAGAAATAAAAAAATGGTTTAATACGAGTGGTTTAAAATATAAAGAATTAAAGCTAAAAGAAAAACTTGCTAATATGAGCGAAAAAGAAAAGATTAGTTTATTGGCAAGTAATGGAATGCTTATAAAAAGACCATTGCTTATTGCAGAAGATACCGTGCTAATCGGATTTAAAGAAGACGAATGGAAAGAATATTTTGAGAAACAATAGATAAAGATTATAAAAATCCTATTCTAGAAAAATACAGCTAGAATAGGATTGGTGATAATAGTAAAGTTAAATTTTTTTTAAGATTCTTTGAAAGAAAGAATCTTTATTTTTATTTGCAAGCTTAAATTTAAGAAATATAAGAAAGCAAGAAATTGTTAATATAAGAAAAAGAAATCCTAATATCATAACAATTTGTTCGATTTGTTTTTCTTTTGGTAAAGTAGATAAATAAATTAGATAATTAGTAATCATATAATATTCCACCTTTTAATACATTATATGAAATACCTTATCAGACAAAAAACGACAAATCAATACAATATATTCAAAACAATATAAAACATTCACAAAACGCTAATTATTTTCTGTCTCTT
>USQP01000156.1 GCA_900556945.1 uncultured Clostridium sp. | reverse complement strand
GAGATTACTACGCGTCTCGTGGGCTCGGAGATGTGTATAAGAGACAGATTTATATATTTAAATAGGACATGCTTTAATGGGTTATATAGAGTTAATAAAGCAGGAAAATTCAATGTTCCTATGGGAAGTCATAAAAATCCTACAATATGTGATGAAGAAAACTTAAGAAATTTATCAAAATTAATACAAAATGTACAATTTCAATATGGTGATTATAGAAGAAGTATGGAATATGTAACAGAAAATACATTTGTGTATTTCGACCCACCATACAGACCTTTAAATGTAACATCAGGATTTACATCATATACAAAAGAAGATTTTAACGATGATAATCAAAGAGAATTAGCAGAATTTTATAGAGAATTAAATGAACAAAATGTAAAACTAATGCTAAGCAATTCAAATCCGAAAAACACAAATAAAGAAGATACTTTCTTTGACAATATATATCAAGGATTCAATATAGATGAAATATATGCAAGTAGAATGATAAATGCAAACTCAAAAGGAAGAGGAAAAATATCAGAGATATTAGTAACGAACTATAATACTTAATGGAGTGTGATAATGTATACAGGAAAATATTATAAGGATGATGAACATTTTAAATTAATAAAAGGTGACACATTTAAGGTATTGAAAAAGATTGAAGATAAAACAATAGATATGATATTTGCAGATCCACCATATTTCCTATCAAATGATGGGATAACATGTAGTCGGTGGAAAAATGGTAACAGTAAATAAAGGAGAATGGGATTCATCGGATTCATTAAAATATAAACATAGATTTAATAAAAAGTGGATAAAGGAATGTTATAGAATACTAAAAGATAATGGAACTATATGGATAAGTGGAACACTACACAATATCTATTCCATAGGTATGGCACTTGAAGAAGAAGGGTTTAAAATAATTAATAATATAACATGGCAGAAAACAAATCCACCACCCAATTTAGCTTGTAAAACATTTACACATTCAACAGAAACAATTTTATGGGCAAGAAAAGATATTAAGAAATGTAAATATAAATTTAATTATGAATTAATGAAAGAAATGAATAATGGAAAGCAAATGAAAGATGTTTGGATAACAAGTTTAACTAAACCATCAGAAAAGAAATGTGGTAAACATCCTACACAAAAACCATTAGAAATATTAGAAAGAATAATATTAGCATCTACAGAAGAAAATGATATAATTTTAGATCCATTTAGTGGGAGCGGAACAACTGGAATTGCAGCATATAAGTTTGGAAGAAATTATATTGGAATTGAAAGAGAAAAACAATATCTAGATTTATCGATAAAAAGATATGAAGAAAAGAAGGAGGCAATAAATGAGTAGAAATTTTGAAGAATGGTTATCAGAGTTTGATGACAGTATAGCTAGTTGGAAGTATTACACAGATTTTGATAAGGTATATATTAATGTAACAAAAATTAAAAATGAATTGAATTTATTAAATGGATTAATAGGTAGTAAAAACATAGAAGAAGATTTTAAAAATTTAATAAATGAATATCCTAATGTTTTAAAAGCAATACCAATTTTAATTGCAAAAAGAGAAAATGTAATAATTATAAAAGATGCAATACAAGACTATTATTACAATTTTAACAAAATGAATTATTCGATAGAAGATTATATTATGTTTATGAGAAAAACAGGAATATTTGATTTGCTTGAAAATCATTTGATATCAAGTCTATATGATTATGTAACTGGTGTAGAAGTTGGAATGGACACTCATGCTAGAAAAAATAGAACTGGTGATGCTATGGAAGACTTAGTTGAAAGCTATATAGTTAAAGCAGGTTTTATAAAAGATCATAATTATTATAAGGAAGTGGCATCACCTGTATTAAAGGAAAAGTGGGATATTGATTTAGAAGAAATATTGAAAAATATAGATAATACTACTAAAAATAAAAAAGTAAAAATGGCTAAAAAAAGATTCGATTTTGTTGTGGAAAAAAATAATACTTTATATTTAATAGAAACTAATTTTTATGCTTCACAGGGTTCAAAATTAAATGAAACGGCAAGAAGTTATAAAATGTTAAATGAAGAATTAAAAAGAATAGCTGGAATAAAATTTATATGGTTTACAGATGGAAAAGGATGGAACCATGCAAAAGGAAATCTAGAGGAAACATTTGATACAATGGAAGATATGTATAATATCTTGGACATGAAGAATGGGATAATGAATGAAATATTTCAATAAAAATACGAAAAAAAGATGTGGGGGCAACTTTTATTAGTTGTCCCTTTATGCATTTTAGAAGGAGGAATGAATTTGAAATATAAACCAGAACAATTTGAATTAGAAGAGACAACTATATGGTCTTTTAAGGAAAGAGGAAATTGGGCAACACATAGAGGAGACTACAGGGGGAATTGTCCACCACAAGTTCCTAGAAATTTGATTTTGAAATATACAAATGAAGGAGATATAGTATTAGATACATTTTGTGGAAGCGGTACTACAATGATAGAAACAAAGTTACTTAATAGAAAAGGAGTACGGAATAGATGTGAATGTAGAAGCTCTTAAAATGGCAAAAGAAAGAATTAGTTTTAAAAGCAACAACTTATATGAACCGAAATTAATAAGAGCAAATTCGACCAATTTGAAAGGAATAGTGCCAGATAATTGTATAGATTTTATATTTGCACATCCACCGTATGCTAATATTATTAAATATAGCAAAAATATTAAAGAAGATTTATCAAGATTGGAATTAAATGAATTTTTAGATCAAATGAAACTATTTTCAAAAGAATGTTTTAGAATCTTAAAGAAAAATAAATTCTGTTCAGTTTTAATTGGAGACATTAGAAAAAATAAAAATGTTATTCCGTTAGGTTTTTATATCATGAATATTTTTATCCAAACAGGATTCGCATTAAAAGAAATAATTATAAAGGAGCAGCATAATTGCAAAAGGACTAATTATTGGAGTCAGAATGTAAAAAGGGATTTTTATTTGTTGGCTCATGAATATATATTTATATTTAAGTTATAATATTCGACATTAAACGACAAAATACACCCGTAGACAAAGTTTGACAAAATATGATACAATATGAGCAAGAAGAGAACTGCAACTCGTTAGCGATTCGCAACGGTTAATAAAATGTTTACTTTATAGGCGAGATAATAATTATTTTACACATTTACATATTCTTTTACACATACTTATTATCCTGTCTCTTATACACATCTGACGCTGCCGACGAAGCTAGAAGTG
>USQP01000155.1 GCA_900556945.1 uncultured Clostridium sp. | reverse complement strand
ATCTACACTTCTAGCTTCGTCGGCAGCGTCAGATGTGTATAAGAGACAGATATACAATTAATCTAAAAGACAAGTCATTATAAGCAGAAGTCGCACTCCCTTGATAACTACGATATTCCACATATTTTCCTGTAGTATTATATACTCCTCCTCTACTCACACAATAATAAGTGTCATCTGTTTGCGTTTCGGTTGACCACTCTAATGTATTCCCTGCCATGTCATATATGTTACACTTCACATCTTTGTTAGTTCCATCCGATGCCTCTCCTGTTTTTGCAAGTGTACTTTGTAATCTAGTTTGTTTTGCATAATTTGTATCTTCTGAAAATGTTTGTATAAATACGATTGCTGTATCCCACGCATAGCTGTTAATTAAATCACTTGTAAATTTGCTACTTGTATACATATTTCTTGATAATTCTGATGCTTTATTTTGTGTTACATAATTCCATACCTGTTGCCCTGTTTTACATACTAACTTAATATTTTCTCCTTCATATCCTGTCCAATTAGTTTCTGAATTACTGTTGCTAGTTATTACTGAGTCATATCCAGTAACTCCCACCTCATACCTTCCAATATAATATCCATGATTTGTATTTACACTATTTTTAAAAGCTTCGATATCTTTTGCTGTTGTATTTCCATAGTCCGATTCTACTAATTCTTGGTAATAAGAATCTATTACTTTATCTTCTTGATCTGTCGCTGTTCCATCAGCTGTAAATGTGTATCTACTAAGTTTGATATCTACTGTTGCTCCATCTTCTTTTTTTATCGCATTTGTTCCAGTTCCTACTGGCACCCACACAAATTGATTGCCATCCTTATCTTCTACAACAATACCTTCTGTTACATTCTCTGCATCTTCTGTTACTTTAAAACCAGCTGGCACAATAATTTTATTTCCATAACTATCTGTTACCTCTGTATTTATTTTCCTATTAAGCATACTCTCGCTTCGTGCTTGCTCTATCGTTAGGTTAGTAACATTATTCAAAGCTTTTTGATATTCTTGCTCCATCTCTTCATCACTTGCTCGATATTGCTGAGCTATTTTTGATATCTTCCTATCCTGATTTCCAGATTTGTTAGATATTGCCAAATAAGAAGCAGTAATCACAACTAATACAAATATCATTGCCGTTAATACCATCAAAGTAATGGAACCTTTTTCACTTTTTTTTAAAATTCTTACCCAACTCATTCAAACTAGCTCCTATCTTTTGTTAATTCTTACCACTTAGCTTACCTATTTAATAATCCCATCAGTTTTCCATTTCTGAAAAATATTCATTAATTCGATTCATTAATTCTTGTTTTGTTTCTTCTATGGTCATACCTTCTACTTGAGCACCGGCCAAAGTAATATGACCTCCTCCACCTAATTTTTCTAAGATAACTTGCACATTGATATCTCCAATAGAACGTCCACTAATACATATTTTTTCTCCTGTATTTCCTAAAACAAACGAAGCTGTTATATCACTAATTGTCAAAAGCTCATCTGCAGCTTTTGCACAAATTAGGTTTGCTTCTTTGCTTACTTCATCATATACTGAAATTGCTATTGTTTCATTAACAATTTCTGATTTCTTAACAATATCTGCTATTCTATTGAAACTTTCTAAATCACTTTGAAACCATTTTTTTACTCTTATAATATCAACTCCACATCTACGAAGATAAGCTGCCGCCTCAAATGTTCTTACTCCTGTTTTAAAGGTAAAGTTTTTTGTATCCATCATAATTCCTGCATATAGGCTCTCAGCTTCAATTGTTTTCAAATTGATTTTTGCTTCTGCATATTGTAATAATTCTGTTACTAACTCTGCTGCAGAAGAAGCATATACCTCTTGAAACATAAGTGTTGCATTTTCAATGTAATCAGCACTTCTTCTATGATGATCAATAATAACAATTTTCTTTACCTTATCTAATAATTCTGGAGCATCAACATAATTAATTTTATGCGTATCTACCACAACTAGTAAAGTATCTTCATCTACATTTTCTAGAGCTACTTCTTTATTAATAATTACATCTTCATATTCAGGCTCTTTGTCAATTGATTTTTTAAATGAGTCAATAGAATGCATGTTATCACTACTAACTATATAGGCATTTGTATCTAAAGTTTTGGCTAAACGATAAATTCCCATACATGAACCCATACTATCCATATCAGGATTGTTATGTCCCATAATCATAACTTTTTTAGATTCTTTTATTAAATTTTCTAAAGCGTGGGCCACCACTCTAGCTTTTACTTTTGTTCTTTTTTCAACTTCTTCTACTCTTCCTCCGAAAAACTTATAAATTTCATTTTCTCGGATAACCGCCTGATCTCCACCACGTCCTAAAACCACATCCATGGCAGTCTGTGCAGATTTATATTTTTCTTTATCGGTTCCTCCCTCATTCGATACAGCTATACTTAGCGTAAATTGTACTTTTTCTTTTGTATCAATTTCTTTTATTTTATCTAATATGCTAAACTTATCCTCTTTTACTTCATTTAAATATCTTTGCTCAAATAGATAAACATATCTATCCCTATCTGATTTAATTAGCACTCCATTTGTTTGATTTGCCCAATCATACATTTGCTTATCGATTTCCGCTGTTACAACTGGTTTTTCACTAGCATCTAATCTTTGTATTGTTTCTTCATAATTATCTACCATAATAATTCCAACACAAGATTTAAAATCTTTGTATTCTTTTTGAAGTTTTATATTTTCTGTATCATCTATAAAATATAGGATAATCATATATTCTTTTTTGTTTTTCTTTTCTCTGTTTTTGGAATGAACATATCTTCCCATTACTTTATAGTTTCGATTTCCTATTTGTATCTGTCTTATAATATCTCTATTGCCTTTTTCTTTTTCATTCTTTTTTCTATTTTCTATTTCCAATTTTATATCTGTGCTTAAATCATTTATATAGTTATTGATATCAATATTAGCAAACTCAGATGTGAATTTTGAACTTCTCCAAATCACATTACCATCTGTTTCTAAAATAATAAGTGGAAAAGGTGAATTAATAAGACTTGTCTTTGCTGCTGAATCCACTGTTAATGTTAAATCTTGCAAGGTTTCTGATATTTCACTCTTTCTTTTTCTATTCGCATAATACGCATATCCTACTACTATAGCATATAGCACGATAGATGGAATAATCATAGTTGTATTTTGGACACTTATAATCCTGTCTCTTATACACATCTCCGAGCCCACGAGACGCGTAGTAATCTC
>USQP01000154.1 GCA_900556945.1 uncultured Clostridium sp. | reverse complement strand
AATAAACATCGCATCGCCAAATGAGAAGAAACGATATTTCTTTTCAACAGCTTCCTTGTAGGCTGCTAAAATATGCTCTCTTCCAGCAAGTGCAGAAACAAGCATTACGAGCGTAGACTTTGGCAGATGGAAGTTTGTAATTAAGGCATCTACCATTTTAAAATGATAACCCGGATAAATGAAAATATCCGTCCATCCACTCTGCGCCTTCAAAATACCATCCTCTGTAGATGCTGACTCTAACGTGCGGCAGCTTGTCGTTCCGACTGCAATGACACGTTTTCCAGCCTTCTTTGCTGCATTGATTTTCTCTGCTTCCTCTGGCTCGATACGATAAAACTCTGAGTGCATATGATGCTCAAGAACATTTTCAACCTTTACAGGTCTGAATGTGCCAAGACCAACATGAAGAGTTACGCTTGCGATAACAACACCCTTTTCCTCAATCTTCTTCAACAGATCCTTTGTGAAATGAAGTCCTGCTGTCGGTGCTGCTGCTGAGCCTTCATACTTTGCATACACTGTCTGATATCTATCTTTTTCTTTTAGTTTTTTTAGAAGATAAAAATCTACACATAAAAGTATGATAATAATTGGCCAAATTACCCATAATCCTCCGGACATTTGCATCATTATATAAACTTATCCCTAAACTTATTATGATTGATAATATATTAATTATTAAAAGTATTTTTATGATTTCTCTACTTTTATTCATCAAATCATTTCTCCATTTCTTAGTATGTTATATTTTTTTATTATATATAACTTCGCACGGCTATTTTCTTGTTTGCAAACTTCGCTTTGCTCAGTTGCATAAGTTATCCGTAGCTCGTTTTACTTCGCACGGCTAACTTATAAACATGGCATCTCCAAAACTGAAGAATCGATATTTTTCTTTTACTGCTTCTTTGTATGCACTCATAATATAATCTTTTCCTGCTAATGCTGATACTAACATTAGTAGTGTAGATTGTGGTAAATGGAAATTTGTAATTAATCCATCTAAACATTTAAATTGATAACCTGGATAGATAAATATTTGTGTGTCTCCTTCTGTTTCTTTCACCATTCCCTTTTTATCTGCAATGGTTTCTAATACTCTACAAGAGGTTGTCCCTACTGCAATTACCCTTCTTCCCTCTTTTTTGGCTTGATTGATTTTATCGACATCTTCTTGCTTGATATAATAATGCTCTGAATGCATTTCGTGAGCTTCTACTTTCTCCTCTTTTACTGGCCTGAAGGTTCCAATTCCAACATGTAAGGTTACATTAGCTATTACAACACCTTTTTCTTCTAATTTTTGTAATAATTCTGGTGTAAAGTGTAATCCTGCTGTTGGTGCTGCTGCTGAGCCATTGTATTTAGCATACACTGTTTGGTATCTATTTTTTTGTTTTAACTCTTCATGGATATAAGGCGGAAGTGGCATTAATCCTATTTTATCTAAAATTTCATTAAAAATTCCATTATAAATGAATTCAACCTTCCTTGTTCCTCCTGGCATAATTTCTAATATTTTTGCTTTTAATATTCCATCTCCAAAAATCACATTCGTCCCAATATGTAATTTATTTCCTGGTCTCACAATACATTCCCAGATGTCTCCTTCTATGTTATTTAATAACAAAAATTCGACATTCGCTCCTGTTTCTTTTTTTCCATAAAGTCTAGCTGGAATTACTTTTGTATTATTTCTAACTAACACATCTCCTGGTTCTAGATAATCTATTATCTCTCTAAATATTTTATGTTCTATGCTCTTTGTTTTTCTATCTAATATCATTAACCTAGATTCATCCCTTTTTTCTATTGGTGTTTGTGCAATTAATTCTTTTGGTAAATCATAATTAAATTCTGATACTTTCACATTTTTTCCTCTTTTCTATTTTTGGCTAATTTGCTATTTTGACATTTTTCGATTTTTTATGAAACATTTAACCCCTGTTCTTGTTGTGATAATATTTTTATCTTGTTCATTAAATTGGTTATTATTTCTCTTACTTCTTCTATTATGTTTTCTGGTTGTTTGAATACCTCCATTTCATAGGAATGCCCAAAATCGCTATTTTTTGCTGGCTTTAATGTATAGATTTCTTCTGGTAGCCCAATATTTCCTGATGTAGTCTTTATCTCTTTGTTCATATAATCTGTATACCATACTTTTTGTCCCACTAGGGCTTCGTTTTGGTATCCATATTCTTGGTAAGCATGTAACTCTGGTATATCGTATCCATATTCTTTTGCATTTCTTTCTAAAGAATGTAAAAATTCATGTAAAAATACTTCTTCAGGGAATGTATTAATACGAGTATTATATTTATAAATATAACTTTTCGTATCATTCGGTAATCTTATATTAGAAAATCCAATTCCATAATAATCCATTGATCCGAAGTCCGATCCAATCATTTACTTGGATATCGTTCTCATGTTCTTCGTCTCCGTAGCCTTACAATAGCAAAGATATGATCATAATCACTATTGAAAATTGTGTCTTTTATTTGTGACTCTATATTTTCTGGTGCTACATAATAGCCAAATTCATCATCATAGGATAATTGGTTAAGTGGTGTTTCTATTTCATATATATCACACTTCGCTTTCATTTTACTTTTAGAAAGTGTCGCACAAGAAGTTTCAAATCGATTAATTGTATTGTTAATATCTCTTATATCACTACCACTAACTTCCAATTTTACTTTTTTTCCATTCAAATCAACATCTGTTGTTTTAAAAATAAAACAAGCAAATTTCCATTCATTATTTGAATTGGAAATTCCTTCTTCTAATTTAAAATCTGAAAACCATGCTCGTCCTTTTGAAGCGCCTAAATATCCACCTAATCTAAATCCAATATTAACATTTTCTCTATCTTTAGAATTAAAAATTAATTCTATTTGTTGCCAATCATTTGTTCCTTGAATGGCTATTGATCTTTCTGTTGTTCCCTCGATAGAAATTTGTGCTCCTATTCCGGCCTGGTCATCCTGTGGTATTACATTTTCCGTCTTTACCATGCACGTTATTCGATACGGCTGATTTTTCTCTACTTTTATAGTTTTATAAAACATGGCATCATTATACTCATCTGAAGATATTTTATAACTTCTTTTTTCTGAATATTTTATTTCGTCATCTCGTTTAAATTCTGATGTATATAAATTTTCTTCACATCTAATAAATTCGTTAAAATTATTAGATTGATAATATTGATATGCAAAATATACTAATATACATCTGTCTCTTATACACATCTCCGAGCCCACGAGACGCGTAGTAATCTC
>USQP01000153.1 GCA_900556945.1 uncultured Clostridium sp. | reverse complement strand
TACGAGATTACTACGCGTCTCGTGGGCTCGGAGATGTGTATAAGAGACAGATAAGTTATATTCCTAATATTTTTTTAGCATGTTTTATATCTTGTGAATTAGCAGGCCTAACACCTTCTAATTCATATTTCATACCAAGTTTTTTCCATTTAAATTTTCCCATATCATGATAAGGAAGTAATTCCACCTTTTGAACCATTTTTAAACTAGCAATAAAATCTTTTAATTTTAATAAGTCTTGTTCATCATCAGTATAACCAGGAATTAGAACTTGCCTAATCCACATAGGAATATGATTGTCATTTAAATACTTAGCAAAATCTAACTCTAACTTATTAGAAAAACCAACTAATTTTTTACATTTTTCACGATCGATATGTTTTATATCCAATAAAACTAAATTCGTAACAGAAAGGACTTTTTTTATATCTTCAGTTAAAGCAACCATACCAGAAGTATCAATACAAGTATGAATATTTTGCTTTCTTAATTTCGTAAAAAGTTCAAAAATAAACTTTGCTTGTAAAAGAGGTTCACCACCAGTAATAGTAACTCCACCATTTGGACAAATATAATTTTTATAATTCATAATTTTATTAAATATCTCATCTAAAGATTTATAACTTCCGCCTTTCATATCCCAAGTATCTCTATTGTGACAATACTTACATTGTAAATGGCACCCCTGTAAAAAAAGGACAAAGCGTATACCAGGGCCATCTACTGTACCAAAAGATTCAACAGAATGAACTTTAGCATAATATCTTAAATCTTTTTCTTCCATTTGAGAGCGCTCCCTTATTATATGAAAGATGTGTTTTCCAATGGACAACTGCATAAGTTATCTGTAACAAGCAAAGCTCTAACAGCTATTTAAATGTATGCAACTTCCCATTGGTCAGTTGCATAAGTTATCTGCAACGAGCAAAGCTCTAACAGCTAACTTAAAAATGTCCATTTGGAAACGTCCCCGAAAGGACATTAAATTCTTTCATGTATTGTTCTATTAATTACATCTAATTGTTGTTCTCTAGTTAATTTTGTGAAGTTAACTGCGTATCCAGAAACCCTAATTGTTAGTTGAGGATATTTTTCAGGATGCTCCATTGCATCTTCGAGTAAGCTTCTGTCAAATACATTTACATTAATATGATGCCCTGTTTGAGCAAAATATCCATCTAACATATTTACTAAATTGTTTACTCTATCTTGCTCTGTTTTTCCAAGTGTTCCTGGTGTGATAGAGAAAGTATAAGAGATACCATCTTGTGCTGAGTCAAATGGTAATTTAGCAATTGAGTTCATAACGGCTAAAGCACCATTTGTATCTCTACCATGAAGAGGATTTGCTCCTGGACCAAATGGTGATCCAGCTTTTCTACCATCAGGTGTATTTCCTGTTGCTTTACCATAAACGACATTTGATGTGATTGTCAAAATAGATAATGTATGTGTTGAGTTTCTGTAAGTTTGATGTTTTCTTAATTTATTCATAAAGTTTTTAACAACATCAATAGCGATTTGGTCAACTTTATCATCATCGTTTCCAAATTTAGGGAAGTCACCTTCCACTTCATAGTCTATTGCTAACCCTGTTTCATCTCTGATTACTTTTACTTTAGCGTATTTTATGGCAGATAAAGAATCAGCCACGACAGATAATCCGGCAATTCCACAAGCCATTGTTCGATAAATTTCTCTATCGTGCAAAGCCATCTCAATTGCTTCATATGAATATTTATCATGCATATAATGAATGGCATTTAATGCTTTAATATATATTTTTGCCACATAGTCCATCATTTGATTAAATTTTTCCATTACTTCATTATAGTCTAAATATTCGGAAGTAATTGGTTCAAATTTAGGAGTAATTTGCTTTCCTGATTTTTCATCTCTACCACCATTGATAGCGTATAATAAAGTTTTTGCTAAATTTGCTCTTGCTCCAAAGAATTGCATTTGTTTACCAATTTTCATAGGAGAGACACAGCATGCGATTCCATAGTCATCTCCCAAAGTAACTCGCATTAAATCATCGTTTTCATATTGAATCGAAGAAGTCTTGATGGATAAATCAGTTGTGAATTTCTTAAATCCTTCTGGCAATTTAGTAGACCAAAGAACAGTTAAATTTGGCTCTGGTGCAGGACCTAAATTTTCTAATGTATGCAAAACTCGAAAAGAATTTTTTGTAACTAAAGTTCTACCATCAATTCCCATACCACCAATGCTTTCTGTTACCCACACAGGATCACCACTAAATAGTTCATTGTATTCAGGGGTTCTAAGAAATCTAACTAGTCTTAATTTCATAACGAAATGATCCATGATTTCTTGTGCTTCCTCTTCAGTAATAATACCATTTCTTAAATCTCTTTCAAAATAAATATCTAAGAAAGTTGATGTTCTGCCAATACTCATAGCGGCGCCATTTTGGTCTTTTATTGCACCCAAGTATCCGAAATATAGCCATTGAACTGCTTCTTTAGCATTTGCTGCTGGTTTTGAAATGTCAAATCCATATTTATCTGCCATAATTTTTAGTTCATTTAATGCTTTAATTTGTTCACTAATTTCTTCTCTTTCGCGAATTGTTTTTTCAGTTAATTCATCTACATTTAAAACTTCTAATTCTTGTTTCTTTTCTTCCATTAAAGCATCTACACCATATAAAGCGACTCTTCTATAATCTCCAATGATTCTTCCACGGCCATATCCATCTGGAAGTCCGGTAATTAAGTGAGAACTCCTAGCAGCTCTTATGTCGGGAGTATAGACATCAAATACACCATCATTATGAGTTTTTCTGTATTTATAAAAGATTTCTTCGACTTCATCATCTACTTTTCTTCCATAGGCCTCACAAGATTTTTCTACAATTCTAATACCTCCAAATGGCATGATAGCTCTTTTTAAGGGACGATCTGTTTGAAGTCCAACAATATCTTCTAGATCTTTATCAATATATCCAGCTTCATGACTCGATACAGTTGACACAGTTTTTGTATCGATATCTAATACACCACCTTCAGAATCATGTTCTTTTTTATAAAGTTCTAAAACTTCATCCCAAAGTTTTTTTGTCTTTTCAGTAGATCCAGTTAAGAAAGAACTGTCTCCTTCATAGGGTGTATAGTTTTTTTGAATAAAATCTCTTACATTAATTTCTGATTCCCAATCACCTTTTTGAAAACCATTCCATTGTTCAAATTTCATAAATTTACCTCCTGATTATTAAATATTATTAACATTTTTTCCGCAGATTATCATCTGTCTCTTATACACATCTCCGAGCCCACGAGACGCGTA
>USQP01000152.1 GCA_900556945.1 uncultured Clostridium sp. | reverse complement strand
CTACACTTCTAGCTTCGTCGGCAGCGTCAGATGTGTATAAGAGACAGATATAAGGGTAGGAAGAAGAATATTTATTACAAAACAAGCTGTAGATGAGTTTATTAAAGAGCAACAAGAAAGTTCATTAAGAGGAAATTTTCATATATTATAAATGAACAATTCTAATATTTTTAAAGAGATAAAACAATATTTAAGTCCACAGCAAGTTGCAGAATATTATTTGCAAGGAAAAGGTAAAAGGTCAGGCAATAATGTATTTTATAAATCACCATTTAGAAATGAAAAAACAGCTTCGTTTTGTGTAAATAATGAAAAAGGATTTCATGACTATGGAGATGGGTGGCATGGAGATATTATTAGTTTTGTACAAGAACTTTATCATATATCACCAATAGATGCAGCAAAGACTATTATACAAGATTTTGCATTACCAATTGAAATTGGACAAAAAGCAAATTACAAACAAATAAAGAATCAAAGACATAAAACTCTATTAAACAAGAAAATAAGAGATGCATTAGAAAAATGGTTTAACAATATATTTATAAAACTATGTGATGAAAATAAGATAAATGAAATATGCATAGATACCATAAGTAAGACAATAAAAAGCATAGATAATTTAGAAAAAGAGGAGAATGCAATAGCATTACAATATTTATATTATAGGCAAACTGAGCTTAATTTGTGGATAGATGAATTTATAAATGTAACAACAGAAGATGAAAAATTAGAATTATTTAGACACAGGAAGGAGATTGAAAAAATATGGACATAAATGATATTACACCAGAAGAAATAAAAGATTTAGGAATTGAAGCTGAAGAAGTGCAAGAATCAGATGAGTATAAAGAATATAATGATATGTTATATGGAACTCCTTATGTGTTTGGATATGCAGGACTTCAAAGGAAAGTGAAAAAAGGAAATTCAGAAGAATTAAAAACATTATCAAATTTTTTACCTATACCAATAAAGAAAATATACATAGATAATGGACTAGAAGCCGAAGGATATCTAGAAATAGCAGCAGTATTAAATAACAAAATAAAAATGAATCCAATAAAAGTCAATTATAATAAATTGGAAAATATGGGATGGATGTGCAATCCATCATGGGATTTGCTTCCACAAATATATCCACCAAAATCAAACCACAAGGAATATGTATATGCTGCCATTCAAAACTTGTCTAAGGATATTGATAAAGAAACTATATATGAACATACAGGATTTAGAAAAGTAAATAGTAAATTAATATATTTATATCAAGGTGGTGCAATAGGAGCTAATAAAGATGTGCAAGTTGACTTATCTGGAATTAGTTTAGAAAGATATAAATTTACAGATAAAAGATATGATTTAAAGGAGAGCATAGAAACCTCATTATCAATATTAGATTTATCTAAGAAAGAAGTTACAATTCCATTATTAGCATTAGCATATTTGTCACCACTAAGAAGTCTATTTTTAGAAGAAAATATTCCACTAGGATTTGTAACATGGCTTGTAGGTGAAAGTGGTTCCCAAAAGAGTTCTTTGTCATCTATTATAGTTTCACATTTTGGTGATTTTGAAAGAGATACATTACCAGGTGGATTTAAAGATACAGTCAATAGCATTGAGAAGAAGGCATTTACATTAAAAGATACATTATTTGCAATAGATGATTATTATCCAAGTCAAACATTGCAAGAAGGAAAAAAGATGGATGCAGTTGCAGAGAGTTTATTTGGATTATATGGAGATAGACAAGCTAGAAGTAGAATGAAACAAGATGGACAAACAGTAAAAATGGGTTTTAGTGCAAGAGGAATGTGCATTGTTACAGGAGAATCATTTCCTAATATGGCAGAAAGTAGAACGGCAAGAGCAATGATAATAGAAATAGCTAGAGGAGATATAGATTTGCAATTGTTGTCCAAACTACAGGAAAATAAGGAGCAATTATCATTCTGTATGAAAGAGTACATACAATACATAATTGAAAATTATAAAGATATAAAGAAAAGTTGTAAAAGCAAATTTATAGAATATAGAAATAAAGCAAATCAAGAGTTTGCTCATGGCAGAATACCAGAAATTATTGCATCAGAATATATGGGGATACAATTGTTCCTAGAATTTGCTAATAGTAAAGATGTAATAACAAATGAAAAAATGGAAAAGTTAAAGGAAGTATCGTGGAATTCATTAATTACAGCAGCTCAAAAACAAAATATCAAAACTAAAGAAAATAGGACAGATAATATGTTTTTTAGAGGAGTTCAAGAATTATTGGCAAGCAAAAAAATATATTTAAAAAGTTATAAAGATCATCTAAGAGAACCAGATACATCATTTGCTGAATTTGTTGGTTATTATGATAAGGAAAAAGAAAGATGTTACTTATTTCCGGATACTATTTTTAATGAAGTCGTAAAGTTTTATGCGGTCCAAGGAATAAAATTTCCAGGAAATGCGGGATCTACATGGAAATATTTGAAAGAAGCGGGAAGATTATTTCCAGGAGAAAAAGATAGAAACACAACGAGAAAATCAATTAATGGAAAGCTAGTAACATTTATAGAAGTATTGGCTGTAGATGTATTTGGTGAAGAGGAAAGAGTATTTGGAGATTATTTAAATAAGTTTCCCGCAAACCCCGTAAATCCCGATGAAAATATATGTATAGATGAAAATGAATTACCATTTTAGAAGCCTTAATATAAAAGGTTTCTTTTTTGTGCAAAAATTTTGATATAAATTATAATAAATATGGATTTTTATTATAAATGTGATAAAATACAAAAAAGCAGGTGATAAAATATGAGATTTATATATGCATGTGATATTCATGGAGATACAAATAAATACGAAAGATTATTTCAAAAAGCAAAAGAAGAAAATATAGAATACATAGTTTTGGGAGGAGACTTATTACCAAAGAGAGGAATTAGAGTAATAATACAACCAGAGTTTATAAAGGGATTTTTAAATGAGTACTTTAAAAAGTTAAATGATAACAATATAAAATGTATTCTTATTCCAGGAAATGATGATTTAGAAAAACTTGATATACAGATAAATGAACTTTGCAATAGATATACTAATATATATAATATTGATAACAAAAGAGTAGATATAGAAAATGTAAGTTTCATAGGGTTATCAAAAGTATTAGACCATCCATTTGGAAGTAAAAATAGAGTATTAGTAGAAGAGAATCTAAAAATGCAACCACAATTATCTGAAGATATTTATATAAATAAAGATACTGCAACTGTCTCTTATACACATCTCCGAGCCCACGAGACGCGTAGTAATATCGTATGC
>USQP01000151.1 GCA_900556945.1 uncultured Clostridium sp. | reverse complement strand
GTGGGCTCGGAGATGTGTATAAGAGACAGAAATAGTATAAAATTTAAAAAGGAGAGTTGCTTTTGAACTCTCCAAAATCATTTAGGCTCCCGTCTTACTACCAAAAGTAGTAGAGGGTTAAGTTAAATATATTTTAGCATATAATATTTAACTTGTCAAATCAAATTTGACACTAATATTGTATGTTTTGTTTATTAAAAATATACAATATTATCATAATAAAAAAGTGTTTTTATAGAACTTAAAAATCCCATAAAAACACTCGTACTGGCGGAGATGAGAGGGTTCGAACCTCCGCGCCGTTTTCACGACCTAACTGTTTAGCAAACAGTCCCCTTCACCACTTGGGTACATCTCCATTTATAAATAAAAGTTAGATATCTCTACTTATTTTTTAATATCTAACTTAAATTATTTTGGCGGAGAGGGTGGGATTCGAACCCACGGTACGCTATAAACGCACGCCAATTTTCAAGACTGGTGCCATAAACCAACTCGACCACCTCTCCATATCCCAAGACGAATCTTGCGACAGTATTTATATTAGCATTTTTAAATATATTTGTCAATACTAATTATTAATTTTTTATGCTTTTATTTTTCAATTGCTCTTCTAATAGCTTCTTGCTCTTCTTCAGAAAGAATATAACTTGATTTCCCTTTTTCTATTGGTTTCGCATAAATATTAGATGTTTCCCTCGAATAAATTCCATTTAAAACAACTCCATTGTTATTTTCATCCAACATAGCAAGTGTAAAACTTAAGTCACTTCCTGTATCTTTATAAGCATTATATCTAACCATTCCTATTTTTTGGATGCTTTTTTTAAAATCGTTATCTAATTTTTGTATAAAGTCTGTTATTTCTACATTTTGTTTTTCTACTCTTTCTACTCTATACATGTAATTTTCTAAATCTTCCTCTATATTCTTTCCATTTCCTAATTTCTGCATAAAGTCCTTATACTTTTTGTTAATGGTAAACACTTTTATTAGCACAATTATAAATGCTATTAACAAAACGATATTGAAACTCACTAATATTAGCATAAAATTTTCTGTTCCTATTGTATGAATTATATTTTCCATTTAATCAGCTCTTTTCTTTTATTTTATTAACCCTAAAATTCTTTCTAAATCATCATTTGATGTATATTCAATAATAATTTTTCCACGTCTTTTTCCTGCATCTAATTTTACCTTTGATCCAAAAAATCCTTGGAAGGTATCTTCTATACTTTTATATAATATATGATTTCTCTTTTGTTCTTCTTTCGTTTCTTTTATTTTAGCCTTTTTTTCTATTTGTCTTACTGTTTGTCCTCTTTCTAACATATTAATAGCTGTTTGATATTGTTTCTCTGGATCGGTAATGGCAAGTAAGGCTTTACAATGTCCCTCTGTTATTTTTCCTTCTTTTGCCATTTCAAGTACACGAGGTTCTAAATTTAAAACTCTTATCCAGTTGGCTATCGTACTTCTTCCTTTTCCTAGCTTTTTAGCAATTTCTTCCTGAGACATATCATACGTGTCGATTAATGTTTTTATCCCCATTGCTTTTTCTACTGGATTCAAATCTTCTCTTTGCATATTTTCAATGAGTGAAATTTCAGAATTTATTTTTTCATTATCTTCTCTTATGATGGCTGGAATTTCTGTTAGTCCTGCTATTTTAGATGCTCTCCATCTTCTTTCTCCTGCTATAATGCTATAATAGCCATCTTTTTTGGTTACCACAATTGGTTGAATTAAACCATATTCTTTAATCGAGCTTGCTAATTCTTCTAAGGCTTCTTGGTCAAATCTCTTTCTTGCTTGCTCTCTATTTGGTTCTACTTCCGTTATTTTTAATGTTTTTAAAGTATCATTTTCTTGTACTTGTTCTTCTTCTGGAGCTGGTCCAAATAAGGCATCTAATCCTTTTCCTAGTCCTGTCATTTTTGCCATTTTCATTCCTCCTTCTTTCTTTTTATCATTTTTCTATCATGTGTTTTGCTTTCTTTTCTTCTTCATTCATTTTTAAAAATTCTTTTGCAAATTTTGTATAACTTTTTGCACCTTTTGATCGAGGATCATATTCTGTAATTGGCATACCATAACTTGGTGCCTCACTTAATCTTACATTTCTTGGTATGACTGTTTTATAAACTTTATTTTCAAAGTATTTCTTTACTTCTTTTACGACTTGATTGGAAAGATTCGTCCTCACGTCATACATAGTAAGCAAAGCTCCTTCTATTTGAATTTCCTTATTTAAATGTTTTTTTACCAAATTAACCGTATTCAATAATTGACCTAATCCTTCTAACGCAAAATATTCACATTGCACGGGAATTAACACACTGTTTGATGCGGTAAAAGCATTTAATGTAATTAATCCCAAAGATGGCGGACAATCTATAAAAATATAATCAAACTTCTCCTTTTCTATATCTAATTTTTCTTTTAGCCTCTGCTCTCTTGACATCATAGAAACCAGTTCAACTTCCGCCCCTGCTAAATTCATATTAGCTGGGCATACTTTTAAATTCTTTATTATTGTATCTTGAATAATATCTTTTAATTCTGTATCATTTACTAATATGTCATAAGTAGAAAATTTCGTTTCTTTTTCTAGACCAAGTCCGCTTGTCGCATTTCCTTGAGGGTCTGCATCGATTAAAAGCACCTTTTTGCCTTTTTTCGCTAATATCGTACTTAAATTAACAGTCGTCGTTGTCTTTCCTACGCCACCTTTTTGATTTGCTACTGATATAATTTTTCCCACTTTTATTGCCTCCATTTTAGTTAATATTTATTCATAAGTTTTATTTCTCTTATACTATAATGATATAAAAATATAAAAAAAAAGTCAATAAAATTTATTAAATTTATTGACTTTTTTTCTGCTGATTTTAATCCCTTTTAAGAGATTGGTTCTTTGGCTGGAGTTCCTGCTTTTCTAGGATATTGATTGGATGTTTCTTTTTCTTTCCTTATTATGATAATATTTCTCTTCATTTCACTATCTGGCAATAAAAATTCATCTATATTATCGATCTTTCCTCCAAGAACTTTGATTGCATTTTTACCATTTTCTAATTCTTCTTCTATATCTGATCCCTTCATACAAATACATTTTCCATCTTTTTTTGCAAAAGGAAGTAAATATTCTGATAAAGTCGATAAATTAGCAACCGCTCTTGAAGTAACTATGTCAAATTTCTCTCTATAGTTTTTATTTCTTCCTAACTCTTCCGCTCTACTGTGTATCGTTTCTATATCTTCTAATTTTAATTCTTTGATTACTGTATTTAAAAAGTTAACTCTTTTCTGTCTCTTATACACATCTGACGCTGCCGACGAAGCTAGAAG
>USQP01000150.1 GCA_900556945.1 uncultured Clostridium sp. | reverse complement strand
ATATAAAAATAGAAATAAGGTGTTATAGTTGAAAGACCAAATGAGACGATTAATAGATTCTCAGAAAAAAAGAATTACTTACGTATGAAACAACGATGAAATTTAAGTAGGATGAAAGTAAGGAAGATATAATAAAATTGCTACACCTAGATTAAATTGTGTTAGATTTATTGAGGATTTATATAAGGATAATTCTTATGATTATCTTTACGTTGAATATTTAATACACCAGCAAAAAGGAAATAAAAGATACTTCAAGTTTTACTTGGAGTATCTTTGAGTATTGTAAAATATTACAAAATATAGTATAATACCTACATAAGTAAAGGAGAATGGTACACATGAGTAAAAAAAGAATATTAACAGGAGACAGACCAACAGGAAAACTACATATCGGACATTATTTCGGATCATTAAAAAAGAGAATAGAAATGCAAGAAAGTGGAGAATATGATCCTTATATATTAATTGCAGATGTACAAGCCTTAACAGACAACTTTAATAATCCAGAAAAGGTAAGAAAAAATGTAAGGGAAGTGGCAATAGATTATTTATCAGTTGGAATTGATCCTAAAAAAACAACGATATATATTCAATCCATGATACCAGAAGTAGCAGAGTTGACAGTATTTTATTCAAACCTAGTAACAATAGCAAGATTGCAGAGAAATCCAACCGTAAAAACAGAAATTGCACAAAAAAGAGATTTATTTGGAGAAAGTGTAACATATGGATTTCTGGGTTATCCAGTAAATCAAGCAGCAGACATTACAGCATTTGAAGGAGAATTGGTACCAGTAGGAGAAGATCAATTACCATTAATCGAGCAATGTAGAGAAATTGTAAGAAAATTCAACAGTATTTATGGAGAAGTTCTAGTGGAACCACAAGCGGTGCTATCAAGTGGAAAAAGAATAAAAGGACTAGATGGAAATGAAAAAATGGGGAAATCCTTAGGAAATGCAATTTACCTATCAGATAGTGAAGAAGAAATCACGAAAAAAGTAATGGGTGCAGTAACCGATCCAAATCGAATAAAAAAGGATGATTTAGGAAACCCTGACATATGTATGGTAGCTTATTACCACAACTTATTTAGCACAAAAGAAGAAGTAAAAACAGTATGTGAAGAATGCAAAGCGGGAAAAAGAGGATGTGTAGCTTGTAAAAAGCAATTAGCTAAAAATATAATAGAAGAGTTAAGACCAATCAGAGAAAAAAGAGCATACTATGAGACTCATCTAGAAGAAGTAGATAAAATATTAGTAGAAGGAACTGCAAAAGCGCAAAAAGTTGCAAAAGAAACGATGAAAAAAGTAAAAGAAGCAATGAAATTAGATTATTTCGAAAAATGAGACAAGAGGGACAGGTCTTAAATGTCTCATAAATTAAGTAGAAAAATGTCGAAAGAAAGAATTGATAGAAAACGACAAAAATATGAGACATTTAAGACCTGTCCCTTGTGTCTCATAAAAGGAGAGAGATATGTTTACAGATTATACAAAAATAATAATCCGATCAGGAGATGGAGGAAATGGAGCGGCAACTTTTCGTAGAGAGAAGTATGTGGCAGCAGGTGGGCCAGATGGCGGAGATGGAGGAAATGGTGGAAACATTTATTTCCGAGTCGATAAAGATAAAAACACACTAATTGATTTTAGATATAATAGAAAGTTTAAGGCGAAAAATGGTGAAAATGGAAGCGGAGGCCATTGTAATGGAAAATATGGAGAAGACCTATATATTAAAGTTCCAATTGGTACTGTCGTAAAAGATGCCGAAACGGGAAAAGTGGTAGCAGATTTATCAAAACCAGGTCAGACAGAATTGATTTTAAAAGGAGGACGAGGAGGAAGAGGAAATTCTCACTTTGCAACGGCAACAAGACAGGCTCCTAGATTTTCAGAAGATGGAGAAAAAGGAGAAGAAAAAGAAATTATACTTGAATTAAAGTTATTAGCAGATGTAGGACTATTGGGATTTCCAAATGTAGGAAAGTCAACCTTTTTATCAGTAGTTACCGATGCAAAACCTAAAATTGCGAATTATCATTTTACAACGATTGTTCCTAATCTAGGAGTCGTAAAAACAAAAGATGGAGATGGATTCGTGATAGCAGATATTCCAGGAATTATAGAAGGAGCAAGTGAAGGCGTAGGACTTCGGAATACAATTTTTAAGGCATGTAGAAAGAACTAGATTGTTGTTACATTTCTTAGATGTATCAGGAGGAGAAGGAAGAAATCCTGTAGAAGATTTCTATGCGATTAACAAAGAATTAAAAAAATATAGCGAAAAATTATCTACCAGAAAACAAATTATAGTAGCTAATAAAATAGATGTTACACAAGATGATAATTTATTAAAACAAGTAGAAGAGTTAGCAAAAAAAGAAGAGCTAGAGATCTATAAAATATCAGCTGTAACCAAAGAAGGAATAGAAGAATTAATGAATCATGTAGAAGAAGTATTAAGAACTCTACCAAAAGAAGAACTAGTAGAAATTGAAGATAAGAAAGTATATACACTAGAAGACAAAAAGGATGAATGGACAATCAAAGAAGAAGATGGAATATTTATTGTATCAGGAAGAGCAGTTCAAAGACTAATGGGAAGAGTTAACATTGAAGATAATGAATCTATGTATTATTTGCAGAAATGTTTAAAAAATATGGGAATAGAAACAAAACTAAAAGAAATGGGAGTATGCGAAGGCGATACTGTAATATTAGATGATTGGGAACTTGAATGGTATGAATAATAAGAATTTTGGGGACGGAGCAAAAATTTCACTAATAGTATAAAAATATATATAATTTAGAAACGGAAAAAAAGAATGAAATTTTTGCTCCGTCCCCAAAGTTTCAAAGGAGGAAGAGCGATGAATGGAGAAAAGAGAAAAGACTATTTAGGTTGGGATGAATACTTTATGGCAATTGCAAAATTATCTGCCATGAGAAGTAAAGATCCATCAACACAAGTTGGGGCATGTATTGTAAGCAATGATAATCGAATTTTATCAATTGGATATAATGGAGCACCAAATGGATTTAGTGATGAAAAATTTCCTTGGGGAAGAGAGGGAGAGAATTTAGATACTAAATACCCATATGTATGTCATGCTGAATTAAATGCAATTTTAAATTATAGAGGAAGTAAAAAAGATTTAGAAAATGCCAAAATTTATGTTGATTTATTTCCTTGCAATGAATGTGCAAAAATAATTATTCAATCTGGGATAAAAGAGGTAATATATTTATGTGATAAGTATGCAAACTCAGAAAATAATATTGCTTCAAGGAAATTGCTAGATGAATGTGGCGTTAAATATAGTAAGATACGATTAAAAGAAGAAAGAAATATAACTGTCTCTTATACACATCTGACGCTGCC
>USQP01000149.1 GCA_900556945.1 uncultured Clostridium sp. | reverse complement strand
GTGGGCTCGGAGATGTGTATAAGAGACAGGTAAAAAATTGCATAATGGATGTAGAAATTCCAGAAGAATCAATTATTATTATCGGTTTATTACACGATATTTGTAAAACAAATTTTTATAAAGTAGACTATAGAAATGCAAAAAATGCATTGGGCGTATGGGAAAAAGTACCTTACTATACAGTAGAAGATACCATACCATATGGACATGGAGAAAAATCTGTTATGATGATTACAGAATATATGAAACTAACACCAGAAGAAAAATATTCGATTCGTTGGCATATGGGATATACTGAGCCAAAAGAAAATTACAATGCGATCGGAGCAAGTTATACTAAATATCCAATTGCTTTACTAACACATGAGGCGGATTTGGAAGCCACGTATTTTTATAATACTTAGAATTTAACTGGAAAGGAAAGAAAAAATGTTAGCATATATAAAAGGAATTCTTGAAATGAAAATGACAGGATATGTAGTTATCGATGTAGGAGGATTAGGATATAAAGTATTCATGTCTGATGTAGGAATAGAAAAATTAGGTAATATAGGAGAAAAGATAAAAGTACATACCTATTATAAAGTAAGAGAAGATGATATTAGTATTTTTGGCTTCAATACATTGGAAGAATTAAAAATGTTTGAATTATTAATAGGAGTAAGTGGTGTAGGCGCAAAAACGGCTTTAACAATGCTTGCTGTATGTGAACCATCAGAATTTGCCCTAGCTGTTATTTCAGAAGATGTGAAAGCACTTACAGGAATACCAGGGATTGGTCCGAAATCTGCAAAAAGAATTATATTGGAATTAAAAGATAAAATAAAAGCGGAACAAGAAATGGAAACCATTAAAAATCAAATCCATAACAATGAAAAATGTAATACAAAAATACAAAAAGCAATTGAAAACGATGAAAAAATAAAAGAAGCGATGCAAGCACTTCAAGTATTAGGATATAATAAAAAAGAGATTGAGAAAGTATTCGATAAATTTGATAAAAAAGAATTATCAACAGAAGATTTAATCAAAAGAGGTTTAACAATCTTAGGAAAATAATTAGAAAGGAGGAAAAAACATGAATAGTAATGAACCACTGGCCTTTCGTATGAGACCAAGAACATTAGAAGAATATGTAGGGCAAGAACACGTTTTAGCAAAAGATAAAATTTTATATCGAACGATAAAAGCAGATAGATTATCTAGTATTATTCTGTTTGGACCTCCTGGGTGTGGAAAGACATCACTTGCTAGAGTGATTAGTGAAACCACAAAATATAAGTTTTATAAAATAAATGCAGTAACAGCAGGAGTGGCGGATATAAAAAAAGTGATTGAAGAAACCAAAAATTTTATGCTAAATCCTACTGGAAAAAGCATTTTATTTATTGACGAAATTCACAGATTTAATAAACTACAACAGGATGCATTACTTCCTTATGTTGAAAATGGAACTATTATACTAATTGGAGCGACCACAGAAAATCCGTATTTTGAAGTAAACAAAGCTTTGATTTCTAGGTCAATGGTAATAAAATTAAATCCATTAACCGAAGAAAATATCTATGAAATTTTGAAGAATGCAATCGAAAGAAAAGACGGATTAGGAGAATATAACATAAAAATAGAAGAAAGTACATTAAAAAAATTAGCAGGTATAGCAAATGGAGATGTTAGAACAGCACTAAATGGATTAGAAGTGGCAACTTTAACTACAGTTATGAGTAAGGACGGATGCATTCATTTGACGGATGAAGTAATAAAAAATAGTGTACAAAGCAGAAAAGCAATTTTTGATAAAAATGGAGAAGAACACTATGACAACATCAGTGCTTTTATCAAATCAATGCGAGGTTCTGATCCAGATGCAACTGTTTTTTATTTAGCCAGAGCTTTAAATGGAGGAGAAGATCCTATGTTTTTAGCAAGAAGAATTGTGATATGTGCATCAGAGGATGTAGGAATGGCGAATCCAAATGCATTGGTGGTTGCAAATTCAGCAATGCAAGCAGTACATATGATAGGAATGCCAGAAGCAAGGATTTTATTATCAGAAGCAGCTATTTATGTAGCAACTTCTAAAAAGTCAAATGCATCCTATATGGCTATTAATAAAGCACTAGAAGACGTAACAACAAAAGATACAGGAGAAATACCAATGCACATTAGAAATGCACCGATTGAAAAAATGAAAGAATTAGGATATCATGAAGGATATTTATATCCACATAACTTCCCAGGAAACTATGTAGAGCAACAATATCTTCCAGATAAAATGTTAGGAACAAAATATTATGTTCAATAAGAGTGCAATAGAAAATGCATTTTTTTCTCTTTATTTGTGCAAAAGGAATAAAAAGAAACATTCTAAATGAACCATGAATAAATTTATAAAAAATTGGAAAACCTACTAAAAAGTAGGTTTTTATATTATGGTTATTATGGTAAAAAAAGTGACAATAGGAATTTTGGCTGGAATAGTAAGTGGTTTATTTTCAACAGGTGGAGGAATGATATTAGTACCAGCTTTTATACATTTGTTGAGCACAGAAGATACAAAAGCAAGAGGAACATCCGTATTTTGTATTTTACCTATGGTAGTGACAAGTAGTTTTTTCTATTATAAAGGAAACTATATAAATTGGAAAATTTCAATATTATGTGCCATAGGAGGAAGTATAGGAGGATATTTAGGTGCCAAGTTATTAAAAAAGTTACCCCCGAAAGTATTAAAAATTGCATTTACCGTATTTTTAATTTATGTATCTTTTAAAATGATAATGTCCAATTAGGGACGTTTCCTTTTGGACAAAAATGTCCAAAAAGAAACGTCCCGGATAGGACAAAAGGAGTGAAAATGGTTGAAATATTAATTGGTGTGATATCTGGGATTGTGAGTGGAACGGGAATGGGAGGAGGAACCATTTTAATTTTTCTTCTCACTTTTATGATGGGTATGGAGCAACATATGGCACAAGCAACGAATTTAATTTTTTTTATTCCAACTTCAATTGTCGCAATTATTGTAAATTTGAAAAATAAAAATATTGATTTAAAATTAGCCATAATCATATCAATATTTGGAATATTGGGAGCTATTATTGGAGCCAATATCTCTCTTCATATAGATGTTAATATTTTAAAAAAATGTTTTGGGATTTTCTTAGCATTTGTGGCAATAAATGAAATATATTCCATAGCAAAACAGTATAAAAAAGATAAAAAAACAGATAATAAATAAAAAAGAGAGGTGATTTTAATGAAATTTATAAAAGGTGTTATGATAGGAGGTTTACTGACAACAGGGTTAGTTATGTTATATACAGAAACAGGTATGATGAATAAAAAAAATACTGTCTCTTATACACATCTGACGCTGCCGACGAAGCTAGAAG
>USQP01000148.1 GCA_900556945.1 uncultured Clostridium sp. | reverse complement strand
ATTACTACGCGTCTCGTGGGCTCGGAGATGTGTATAAGAGACAGCTGCTAACTTGGCATTAGCAAATTCTTTAATATCACTATTATAAATTCTTATAGGTTGTGATGGTTTATTTCCCCTTATATATACTTCAATAACATCTGTTATTCCTGAACTTTCAATTTATTCAATTGTATCTAGCATCTCTTCATAAGCTTTATAAAAATGTGATACTGTTACAAGCCTTCCCCAACCTTTTTCTTTCACTTGACCCTCATATCTTTCGACTATAGACATTAAACAATTTAGTTCATCTACAGCCATTCCTCTTACAATTATTTTATAGTTAGACATTTGACCTATCATTTTTTGTAATAATTTTAGATTTCTACCAGTTCCTTATAAAAGTATACCAAAAATCATTAATTTTATCAAGAAATTTTCAAGTAAATATTAGCTTTGAGAAGTTTTTATAGATTTTATATATATTACCTTTTGGAACAATCACTTTCAGCTATGAATAGTAACTTTGAAAAAACATTTAGAGTACATTTAATAACTTTCTTATTAAATGTACTCTAAATCACCTTTTTATTTAAATTTGTTTACTGCTTAAATCTATGATTAAATCCATATTATCATCTTTAGCAGCTTTATTTTTTCGAATTGCTCCACATTTTTTACATTTAAAAATAATTACATATCCTTTTTTTCCATCAATTTCTAAACTTACTGGCTCTAAATCTCCGTGACACTCTTCTTTTCTATCCCCAGGATTTTTATCTACATGTTTTGAATGTAAACAATAGGGACAATGGTTTCTGCAAGAATAGCCTAGCTTAGGTACTTTTTTCCCACAATTTTCACATACAAATTCTTCATCAATTTCGGTAAAATTACTACTCTTTAACATATACTCCCCTACAAATTCTATCTAATCTTCACTTTATTTATGTCAATATCTTTTTCATCATAATTTTCTAAATAATCTAACATCTTATCTACATCATCAAAAACAGAATATAATTCTTTACAATCATGTGTAATAAATTCTTTTTCAATTGATTTATCCATCATGGCATCTAATTCATCAAAAAATCCATCTATGTTATAAATAGCAATTGGCTTATTATGCCTTCCTAATTGCTTTAATGTAAGTATTTCAAAAAATTCATCTAGTGTTCCAATTCCTCCTGGTGTTATAATAAATCCATTTGAATTTTCTTCTAACTCTCTTTTACGTTCTCTCATCGTATCTGTATAGATATAATCCGTACAATTTTTGAATGAAATCTCTGCTCCTGCTTCTTGAAAAAATTCTGGTATCACTCCTAAAATATATCCTGACTTTTCAAACACTCCTTCTGCTACTGCGCCCATCATTCCATTTGCTCCCCCGCCAAATACTAATCCATGACCTCTTTCTACCATTCTTTTTCCTAATTCTTTACCAGCTTCTATAAAATGATTTTCAATCAAGCTACTAGCTGCTCCATATACGCAAATTTTCATATTTTATCCCTCTTTCTTTTGATTATATTATTCTTTATTATTATTCACAACATTTAAAATTATAACATTAACATTTTTTTCTTGCAATATTTTTTGTATATTTTTCCCAATTTTATATATACTATAATTAAGAAGATTTGACACACTAGGGACAGTGCTTAAGTGTCTCATACATTTCGTCGAATAATGTAATATCATCAACAATTGTATATAATTGTTGGAAATGGAGGTATTGTTATGAATCTAGAAAGAATTCATTCTATTTTGAATAATAAAGAAAAATGCGATGTTTTTTACAATAACAGAGCTGTTTGGATTCAAGGTGTTAATGATAATATAGCTAAAGTTGGTTTTGTCGATAACTTTGAAGAAAAGGATGTCGCTATTAAAGATTTATATGAGTAACTCAAACTATTAAAATCTAACAACTTCAATATTTATTAAAAGTTGTTAGATTTTTTTATCATTCCCTTTATTCATTAAATCTTAGTTTTATTAAATTTGGTTATATAATTCATTGTTTTCTTTGCAGCCTTGTTTGCATCTTTTGAGTTTACTTTTAATTTTTCTTGATATTCACCTGCAAATGTACTTTCCCATTCTTTTGCCTTAGGTGTGTTGTAGTCATTCCCAACTCTTTTAGCCGATTTTGCGATAAGTACTGCCATATCTTGATTTACCTCAGGATTGCTTTGTTTTACTTTTTCTGCCCTAATAATGTCTTTTATATCATCAACTCCATTTTCTATATAATGATCAATGATTCCATTGTCATACATTTTCTTTACTGAATCTTTTCCAAAATTATCTTTTAAAATTTCTTTATATTCTTTTCTTTTTCCTTTTATATAATCATCACGCGCTAGATCTTCGTATTGTCTCATATTATTTTTTACACCTCGATATCCATTTGCCGTTTTTTCATCTAATGCTACGACCTTATCCGCTAAATTTCCACCTAGAGTATATCCTACTCCTCCAGCTGCTAATGCATTATTAAATGCTTGACTTGGATCTCCCGCAGCAATTCCCGCTGCTAATCCTACTGCTCCAAGGGTAACTCCTCCTGCAGCCTTTCCTGCAAATTTAATAGCTGCTCTAGGAGCTGTTCTAGCCATATTTTTTAAAGTACCTTTTCCCGCTCTATACATATATTTTCCACCTGCTTTTATAGCACGTGCAGCTCTTCGTTTTAATTTTCTCTTTCTTTTTGGTTGTCTAGTTTCTGGCGGTAATTTTCTAATCCTATCACCAATTGAATGATTTGAATTGTTTGGTATATTTTGATTGTTAGCATTATTATTTCCACTCATGAACTTAGCAATTTCCTCATCTGAATATCCAGAATCTTTTAATATTTGTTTATATTCGTCATCAGAATATTGCATTCCTTTTTCATTGCTGGTTTCTCTTGCTAATGCATCTCTTTCTTGTGCATCCCATGCATTTGTTCCATAATTTTCATCATATGTATCTAATAGTGGATTTTTCTCTTCTTCATTATTAGTATTTCCATTTGGTAGCGATTCTTCTCCTTTATTATTTGCTTTATCATCATTAAACATTGCACTTTCATTTACATTTCCATTCATTCTAGGAGCTTTGGCGTTTTCCTCTCTATCTAAAACAGATTGTCCTTCTCCTTTAGAATTTCCTTTTTTTCCGTGTCCTTTTCCTAAATTGGTCAATTTGTTAACAGCTGCCATGGTTAAAGCTGCTCCACCAGGTCCTGCAAGCATTCCTGGTGTTTGTGCTTTTTCAAATCCAAATAAACTTCTTAATAATTTTTCAGCTGGAATCATAAATCCTAGAGCTACAATGCTATATAGAATATTGGAAGAAGATAAGTTCCAAGCAGAAGTTACTAATATATAATATCTGTCTCTTATACACATCTCCGAGCCCACGAGACGCGTAGTAATCTC
>USQP01000147.1 GCA_900556945.1 uncultured Clostridium sp. | reverse complement strand
ATATTATTAATGATGACTATTATTTCGATTGTTTTATTAGGTAATCATGTTAATGAACAAAATATAAGTTATGCAGCGACATCTGGAACTTCAGACATTCAATTAATGGCAAGGGCAATTAATGGAGAAGCAAGGGGAGAACCATATGAAGGACAAGTTGCTGTCGGAGCAGTTATATTAAATCGAGTAAAAAGTTCCAAATTTCCTAATACAATAGCTGGTGTTATTTATCAATCAGGAGCTTTTACAGCGGTAGCAGATGGACAAATTAATCAACCAATTGAAGAAAATTCGACGGTGTATAAAGCAGCACAAGATGCTAAAAATGGATGGGATCCAACAGGAGGTTGTATTTATTATTTTAATCCATCAACTGCTACGAACAAATGGATATGGTCAAGACCATTGGTTAAAACAATTGGAAAACACAGATTTTGTAAATAGATGATTTTGGGAAATTTTGGGGACGGAGCAAAAAAATCATCTTAATATTTTTTGGTAAGATGCTAAAACATGAAATAAATTATCAAGGATGCTAAATAAAATTAGAATCATAGGTAAATAAAATAAATAGGATGATTTTGAGAATTTTGCTCCGTCCCCAAAATCACAAAATCATCCGAAGGAGTGTTAAGAATGAATAAATTGAAAGATTGGAAAAATAGATTAAAAAAGGGGCATATGTTAAGTGTAATATGTGTACTTTTGGTTATTGTGATAGCCTTGGGAATAATATTGTATAAAAAACAAACTGAATACAAACAAGCTTCTGAAAATAGCTATAATATGGCATTTTATGAATTAGTAGATTATGTTCAAAATGTAGAAACATATTTGGCAAAGTCTATGATATCTTCAACTCCTGAGCATGGAGCAGAAACTTTAACACATTTATGGCGTGAGGCTAATCTAGCACAAACATATTTAAGTATGCTTCCAATAGAAAGTCAAGAACTAGAAAATACGGAAAAGTTTCTAAATCAAGTAAGTGATTATAGTTACACGCTATCTAGAAAAAACATTTACAATGAGGGATTATCAGAAGAAGAGCTAACAAACTTAAAAGATTTACATGGATACAGTGTGGAATTAGAAAATACTTTAAATCAGTTGGCAGAAGATTTAAATAATGGAAGATTAGAGTGGGGAGAATTAACGAAAAAAGGAACAACAGCTTTTGCACAACAAGTAGATAATGTCTCAAAAGAAAGTTTTAGCAATTTGGAGGAGAACTTTCACGAATATTCAGGGTTAATATATGATGGAGCTTTTTCTGAACATTTAACAAGTAATGAGAAAAAAGGATTAACAGGAGAAGATATTGAGGAGGAAGAAGCGAAGAAAAAAGCGGAAGAATTTATAGGAAGTCAAAATATAAAAGAGATTTCTAATTTAGGATATTCAGAAAATGCTACTATTCCACTTTATGATTTTTCTGTTACTAATAATCAAGATGAAACAATTAATATTTCTATATCAAAAAAGGGTGGACATATTGTTTCAATGAATTCAAATCGAGATGTAAAAGCTGAAACTATATCGCAAGAAGAGGCAAATAAAAAAGGAAAAGAATTTTTAGAGGCAAAAGGGTTTACAAGTATGAAGGAAACTTATTATCTAAAACAAGAAGGAATTGTAACAATTAATTATGCATATTCACAAAATGATGTAATTATGTATCCAGATTTAATAAAAGTAAAAGTAGCATTAGATGATGGTGAAGTATTAGGAATAGAAACATCAGGATATTTAAATAATCATACAACAAGAGACATTAGCAAAGTAAAAATTAGTAAAGAAGAAGCAAAAAAAGATTTAAATAAGGATTTAGCAATAGAAAGTGAGGGAATGGCAGTTATTCCAACGGAATGGAAAACAGAGATACTTTGTTATGAATTTAAAGGAAAAGTAGATGATAGGGAATTTTTAGTTTATATTAATGCTGAAAATGGAAGAGAGGAAGATATTTTAATAATTACTAATACGCCAAATGGTACGTTAACGATGTAATATTTTATAAAAGGGTGTTCTATTTTAGAACACCCTTTCATCATTTATTTTTTAACATTATATGAAATATAATTTTATTTATTATAAGAATTGTCTTCATATAAATTTCTTAATAAGTCTAATACACTTTGATTTAAATGCAATTTATAAGTTATTATATCTTTTTTTCTTTCATCATATCTTGAAAATAATAAGCAATCTGACTCATAGCTGTTAGCAGTTATTTGGGTTTGATGTCCATTATACATAAACATTATTGCATATCTTTTTTCAGCATTATTTCCATGTTCCGAATTATAATTGCAAACTTCTACATATGATAAACTATCATATTCTTTAGCTTTTACGATTATTGAACACACTTTATATAGTATTGCTTCTTTAACATATTTATATTCTTGATTTCCGTTTTCTACTTTATTAAATTGAATTTTAAAATCAGTGATGTTCTTACTTACTACACTATTGTTTACTTCTGTTAAATAAGTTGTTAATTCATTTCTTATAGTTGATATATTATTAACGTTATTGTTTACAATAATATTATTATTTATATTTGAAGTATTGTTTGAAGTATTGTTTGAAGTATTAATTCCTGTAGTATTATCAGAGTTTTGTATATTTTCATTATCTTCAGTTGTATTATTTTTATTTTTAATAATAGAAGGTTCTTCTATTGAAACAACTCTAAATCTACTAAAATCTGCATTATCATTAAGTGCAATATTAATTGTTTGTTGATATATATCGTAACTATTTATATCTATATCTTCTTCTGGTTCTGGTCCTGGGTAGAAATAGTTGTATTGAACAGTATATATTCCAGAAGCATAAGAAATGCTAATTACATTTATGCATTCTGCTTTAAAATTCTCATTTGTCACTTCGTTAAAAACATAGTAATCTTCACCATTTTTTGTCTTTTTTACAAAAAGATTTGTATTATTGAAGTTTTCAATTTTTTCATTAAATACAGTTTCTATTATTTCGTTCACATTTTGAACTCTGTAGGCAAATGCTTGTTCATTATGATTATTGTAAATGATTTCTTGCTGTAATTTTCCTTCTTGATTTCCTAAGTTTATAGATGTTGCAATAAGATAATCTTCTTTTACTCTATTTTGTCCTAAAGGTTTTGAAATCATGGCAGCATAAGATAAAAAATCTTTAAGTTCTGTTTCAGAAATTTTGCTTAGTGCTTCTGCTTCTCCAATTACTTCCACTGTTTTTTCTTGTAAATTAATATTTAAAGTTGTAGACAATTCGGAATTTGCTTTGTAAATTTCTAATTTTAGGATGTTTTCTCCGTCTTTATAATTGTTTAATTCTAATTCTTCAGTATAACTGCTTTCATTTGGTGATTCATTTTTTATACTTATTTGTTCACAAAGCAATTCGTTTAAAGAATTATATACTTTAT
>USQP01000146.1 GCA_900556945.1 uncultured Clostridium sp. | reverse complement strand
GGAATGGATATTTCAAAATTTGAAGGAAATAATATAAAAAGTAAATATATTTTAGCAGAAAATTTAATACCAGTAAGAAAAAACAATTATTGGGGATTGTATGATAAAAATGGAAATCAGGTAGTAGACTTCACATATGATAGTTTTGGATATATTGCTTCAAGTAATAAAGAGGCGTTAAATTTATTAGTAATTCCAGACTATAATGTATTGGTAGCTTGTAAAAACAAAAAATATACTTTATTAAGTTCATCTGGAGAAGAATTATTTGCGGCACCAGTAGCAGATGATATCTATATGACAATTAGTGGAGGAGAAAAATATTATTATATAACAGCTAATAACGGAAAAATGGATGCAAAGGAATACCTAGATAGAATTGGAGTAACGACTACTAGTGGAACAACCAATACGACTAATAATGTATCAAATAGCACAAGCACATCAAGCGATTCTAATAATAATCAGTTAACGGAAAATACAATGAATGAAAATCAAGAATAACAAAATAATAATGAATAAAAAAGACGAAATACTAAAAATAGTATTTCGTCTTTTTTGACCACTCAGACTAATAGAAAAAATAATAAAAATAGTATATAAGTAAAAAGAAAAATAGAAAAGGAAGGAATTCTATGAATTACATAAGAATCAAAAAAAGTGGAAGATATTTGCCTAAAAGAAAAATTTTAAACAAAGAAATTGAGAAAGAGCTAAATTTGGAAAGTGGATATATATATAAAAGAACAGGTATTAAAGAAAGATATTATATAGAAGATGAAACGATAATAGAAATGGCAGAAGAAGCTAGTAAAAAAATATTCGAAAAGGAGATGGACAAAAATAATATTGGATTAATCATAGTAGCTACAACATCAAGTGATTATTTAATGCCTGGTATAGCAAATGAAGTCCAAAAAAGACTAGGAATAGGACCTTGTATATGCTTGGATATACTAGCTGGATGTAGTGGATATATCAATAGTTTGGATATTGCAAAGATGTATATAGAAATTGGAAAAGTAGAAAAAGCTTTAATTATTGGCGTTGATATTCTTTCAAAATATATTGACTCAGAAGATATTGGAACAAAAGTAGTTTTATCAGACGGTGCGGGAGCAATACTGATTGAAAGAACAAAAGAAAATAAAAAATATTTTTCGAATATAAAATCAGATAGTACGAATAATGAAATATTGAAATGTAAGACGAATCAAAAGATTTATATGGAAGGAAAAGAAATTTACAAATATGCTGTAACAAAAACAGTAGAAAACATAGAAGAATTATTATTAGAATCAGGAGAAAATTTAAAAAATATAAAATATATTATACCACATCAATCCAATAAAAAAATCATGAAAGCAATTGCGTCGAGACTAAAAATTGATAGTGAAAAGATGTATATGAATATCGAAACAAAAGGAAATACATTTTGTGCAAGTATACCAATTGCAATTTCGGAAATGCAAGAAAAAGAATTATTAAAAGAAGGCGATAAAATAATTCTTCTTGGATATGGTGGAGGATTGAATACAGGAAGTATATTACTAGAAATTTAAAAAAGAAAGGAAGGAAAATTTATATGAAAAGAGCATTTTTGTTTCCAGGACAAGGAGCACAATCAGTTGGAATGGGAAAAGATATTTATGAAAAGTATGAAGAGGCAAGAAAAATTTATGATAAAGCGAAGGAAGTGTCTGGAATTGATGTAAAAAAATTATGTTTTGAAGGACCAGAAGATAAATTAAATCAAACAGAAAATACACAAATTGCAATACTTACCACTAGTTTAGCAATGTTGGAGATCTTAAAAGCAAAAGGAATTCATGCTGAAATTGCAGTAGGATTAAGTTTGGGAGAATATGCAGCTCTTATTTATTCAGGAATAATCAGCTTTGAAGATGGAATTAAATTAATTAAAAAAAGAGGATATTACATGGGAAACTTATTACCAAATGAAGAATTTTCTATGGTAGCAGTAATAGGAGTAAATTCTAAAAAAATAGAAGAGATTTGTTCTGAAATAAGAAAAAAAGGAAATTTTGTAGTACCAGCAAATTATAATTGTAGTGTTCAAACTGTAATTTCAGGAAATAATCATGGAATTCAAGAAGCGATGGAAAAACTAAAAGAAGCAGGAGCGAGAAGAATAGTACCATTAAAAACAAGTGGACCTTTTCATACGATAAAATTAGAAAAGGCAAAAAAAGCTTATGAAGAAGAGTTAAAAAATATAACCTTTCAAAAAGGAAATGTGAAGGTAATTAAAAACATGGATGGCTCATACTATTCAAAGGAAGATAATATAAAAGAAGTTTTAGCAAAACATATTATAAGCCCTGTAAGATTTGATAAGGCGATTGAATTAATGAAGGTAGAGCAAGTAGAAGAATATATTGAAATTGGACCTGGAAAAGCATTAACAGGTTTTGTAAAAAAAGATAATAAAGAGGCAAAAACATATAATATTCAAGATTTAGAAAGCTTAGAAAATTATATAAAGGAGGTAAAATAATGGAAAAAGGAAAATCAGTATTAGTAACAGGAGGATCGAGAGGAATCGGAAAAGAAGTGGCAATTCAATATGCAGAACATGGATATCATGTAATCGTCAATTATATTTCCGATCAAACAGATGTCGAAGGATTAAAAAGAGAATTTAACGAAAAAGGAATAGAAAGTTTAATTGTGAAGGCAGATGTATCAAAGGAAGAAGAAGTAGAATTTTTAGTAAAACAAGCAATTGAAAAATTTGAAAAAATAGATGTACTAGTTAATAATGCAGGAATAACTAGAGACAACCTATTAATGAGAATGACAAAAGAAGAATTTGACAAGGTTATAGAGATCAACTTAAAGGGAACTTTTTTGGTAACAAAAGCGGTTTCAAAGTACATGATGAAGAAAAGAGAAGGAAGCATTATAAATTTATCATCTGTAGTAGGTGTAGCAGGAAATGCGGGACAATGTAACTATTCAGCTTCAAAAGCAGGAATTATAGGATTTACAAAAAGCATTGCAAAGGAATTAGCTTCTAGGAATATTAGAGCAAATGCAGTAGCACCAGGATTTATAGCAACTGATATGACGAGCGTGTTGTCAGATGCAGTAAAAGAAAATATTAATAATCAGATACCACTAAAAAGAATGGGAACAGCAAAAGAAGTGGCAGAGTTAATCTATTTTTTAGGAAGTGAAAAAAGTTCCTATATAACAGGTCAAGTTATAAATGTAGATGGTGGGATGGTTATGTAAGATAGATTTGACTGGTCATACTAATAGAAAAAAAACGTCAAATGTTGTATAACTAAAAAAGAGATATTACAATAGCAATATTACACCGATAGAAAAAAGTATATAATATAAGGAGATATAAAACTGTCTCTTATACACATCTCCGAGCCCACGAGACGCGTAGTAATCTCGTA
>USQP01000145.1 GCA_900556945.1 uncultured Clostridium sp. | reverse complement strand
CTTCTAGCTTCGTCGGCAGCGTCAGATGTGTATAAGAGACAGGGATATGATAGAATAAAAACTAGTAAAAGAGTGGATGCTAAAATGGGGGAATGCAGATGAAAAAAATGTTAACCATAATAATAGTTTTAGCAATAATATTAGTAGGTATGATTATTTATAAAAATATAGCAGTCAATAGAAATACCGTGAATGTTCAAGAAGTTGAGAAAATTGAAGAGTATATTTCCAAAATATATATGTGGAAAGAAGTAACACAGGAAGCTTTGCCGTTATTTGAAAATGTAAATGAGGCAAATGATTTGTGGATTTGGGAAACTGTTAAGAAGAATCTAGAAACATATGAGCTTACTTATGAAGAAATTCAAGAAAAGGGAAAAGAAATACTGGGAGAAAAATTTGAAAAACAATTCCCGAAGGAAGGAAATCAAAGTTTTTTTTATAATGAAGAAAATGCTAGATATTTAGCAACAGAAACATTACTAGATGAAAAGGAAGATGTATTTTTATTAAATAATATAGAAAAGATAAAGCAAGGATATAGAGTAGAAATTATAGAATATCTAGAGGACTATTCGAATGAAAATAAAGTAATAGTAAGGAATTTACAAGAAGAAGAGATAGGACAAGTTAGTATAAATGATAGCGAAACCAAAATACAAGAGATTGTAAAAAAATATATAGATAGGTTTGATAAAAAAGAAATCTATTTAAAAGAAGAAAACAGCAACTTAATTGTACAAAAAGTCGAAAAGTGTCAGGAGTAAGAGATGTTAGAAAAATTAGAAAAATGCAGGATATGTCCACATCAATGTAAGATTAATAGAACAAAAGGAGTAGTAGGTAGATGTAAAGCAACAGAAAAAGTAAAAATAGCGTTATATTCTACACATGATTTTGAAGAACCATGTATTAGTGGAGAAAAAGGATCTGGAACGATCTTTTTTTCGAATTGTAATTTAAATTGTATCTTTTGCCAAAATTACGAAATAAGCCAATTAGGAAAAGGAAAAGAAATTTCTTTTGAAAGGTTAGCAGATATTTTTTTAGAACAACAAGCAAAAGATGTTGAAAATATTAATTTAGTAACTCCAACTAGTTATGTACCACAAATTATAGAAGCAATAAAAATTGCCAAAAAAAAGGGATTAAAATTACCAATCGTATATAATACCAATGCTTATGAACAAATAGAAACATTGAAAATGCTAGAAGGTTACATAGATATTTATTTACCAGATTTAAAATATGCAGAAAATAAATTAGCAATGAAATATTCAAAAGTAGACGATTATTTTGAAATAGCAACAAAAGCAATTAAAGAGATGATAAGGCAAGTAGGAACTCCCAAGCTGAATGAAAATGGTATTATGCTAAGTGGAGTTATGATAAGACATTTGGTGTTACCAAATCACCTTGAGAATAGTAAAAAAGTTTTAAAATGGATAAAAGAAAATTTGCCTAAAGATATTTATGTTAGTGTTATGGCTCAATATTTTCCAACTTATCAAGCAAAGGAATATGAAAAATTGAATCGAAAGCTAACAAAAGAAGAATGGGAGAAAATAGAAAATTACATAGAAGAACTAGAATTTAAAAATGGTTATGTGCAAGAGCTAGGAGACCATGAGGAAGAGTATGTGCCAAAGTGGGAGATAGAATGATATCATGATATAATGATAGGAATAGTAAGAAAAAATAATTTACAAGAAAAAAATGTTATGATATACTTTGAATATAAAATAATGCAAGGAGATATAAAAATGAGAATAAAAGTAATAGCATCAACAAAAGTAGAATATGTTTTACCAAAAGAAGACGCTTTGGATTTTTCGGGGAAGTCAGCAGGTATATGTTATTTACCAGATACATTGGAAACATTATTTGCAGAGCCATCAGAAAAAACAGCAAGAAGAGTGAATGGAAATTTAGAATCAGGGCATCATAGCGTTTTTGGACATGCAACTTATAACTTAAGTTTAGAAGGAATTCCAAAGATTATTGCTATGATTTTAAATAATGAGAAAACCTATAATACATCTGAAAAATCAGCAAGATATACAAAGATGGAACCTTCCGAAGAAGAAAAATCTTTATATGAAAAATGGATTGAGATTTACAAAAAAGTAATTAGTAAAGAATATCCAAGCTTGGATGCCAAAAAAGTTCAGAAGCTAGCACAGGAGAATGCTAGATATCTAATCAGTGTATTTACACCAGCAACAATTATGGAGTATACCGTTAGTTTTCAACAACTTAATTTTATCATAAGTTGGTTTGAGGATTATATTAAAGAAGCACCTGATACAGATTTTTCAAAACAATTGAAACAAGCAATGCAAGAATTTTTAAATGAATTACCAGATTTAAAAGTAGAAAAGTTAAATCCAAGAATGAAAGGTAAAAAACTTTCTTTATTTGCTAATAGAGAAAGAAAAGAAGAATTTGGAGAAAATTATTGTACCACATATCTAGCAAGTTTTGCTGAACTTGCACAAGCGCAAAGACATCGAACATTGTATTATGAAATGTCATTATTAGAAAAACCGCAATATTACATACCACCAATTATAAGAGGAACAGAATTAGAAAAAGAATGGTTAAAAGATATATCATCTTTAGAACAATTTTATCCTCAGGGTATGCTAATTAAGATTAATGAAAGAGGAACGGTAGAAAATTTCGTTCTAAAATGTACGGAGAGGTTATGTGGAGCAGCGCAGCTTGAAATTATGGAGCAAACACAAGAAACAATGAATAGATATTTAAAAGCAGTAAAAGATGAACCAGTTATTTATGAGTATTTGTTGCCATATTCGAAAGGTGCAAGATGTACATTTCCTGGATGGAAATGTAATGCACCGTGTGTATTTGGAGCAAAAAATGCGATGAAAAGAAAAATATAACAAAAAAGGGAGTAAGAAATGTTAAGTATAGTAGTAGCAAAAGCAAAAAATAATATAATAGGAAAAGATAATAAAATGATATGGCATTTGCCAGAGGATTTAAAACATTTTAAAGAATTAACAACAAACCATACAATTATTATGGGAAGAAAAACGTTTGAATCTTTAGAAGGATTATTACCAAATAGAAAACATATTGTATTTACGCAAAATCCGGATTTTAAAGTAAAAGAAGAAAATGTAGAAGTGGTACATTCTTTATTACAAATACAAGAATTAATAGAAGGGCAAGAAGAAGCGTTTGTAATTGGAGGAGCCATGATTTATAATTTCTTAATGCCATATGTGAAAAAAATGTATGTAACAGAAATTGAACAAGAATTTGAAGGAGATGCTTTTTTTCCAAAAATAAATTCACAAATATGGAGAGAAACCAATAGAGTAAAAGGAATAAAAGATGAGAACAATACGTTAGATTATGAACTGTCTCTTATACACATCTGACGCTGCCGACGAAGCTAGAAGTG